>JBDTKD010000322.1:0-3104 GCA_039935515.1 Bradyrhizobium sp. | reverse complement strand
CGGAATAATTTAGACCGCCGTAAATAACGTTTGCGAACCGTGGTCAAGCACCCAACGGCAAATTTTTCGCGGAATCGACGAGAGCTGCTCCGTTGGTGACAGCCGCTTTGCCGGGTTTCTCGATGAGCTCGAGGAACGGCTTGATGATATCGATCGGCATCGGAAAGACGACGGTCGAATTTTGCTCGGCGCCGATTTCGGTCAGCGTTTGCAGGTAGCGCAGCTGCATGGCCGCCGGAATGCTCGAAAGGATCTTGGCAGCGTTGACGAGGGTCTGCGACGCCTGGAGCTCGGCTTCGGCGTGGATGATCTTGGCGCGCCGGTCGCGTTCCGCCTCAGCCTGTTTGGCAATGGCACGGACCATGTTTTCCGTAAGCTCGACGGTCCTGATCTCAACGTTACTCACCTTGATTCCCCAGGTTTCGGTTTGGGTGTCCAGGATGCTTTGAACGTCGGCGCTGAGCTTTTTCCGTTCCGACAGCATCTCGTCCAGGTCATGTTGCCCAAGCACCGCACGCAAGGTGGTCTGGGCGAGCATATTCGTGGCGGGAAGATAATGCTGAACCTGAATGATCGCGCGTTCGGGATTGACCACGTTGAAGTAGAGAACCGCGTCCACCTTCATTGAGACGTTGTCGTGTGAGATCACGTCCTGGCTCGGAATTTCAATGACCTGAATGCGCAGATCCACACGCACCATTTCCTGAAGGAACGGAATCAGGAGCACGAGACCAGGCCCCTTAACTCTCTGAAAGCGCCCCAACGTAAAGACAACGCCTCGTTCGTACTCGCGCAGAATCCTGACACTCGCCCCGATGACAACTAGGGCCGCGAGGAGAAAGACCGGCGATAAATATAGAAGGTAGGAATCTGAGAACATGACGTGCTCCTTTCAGAGCTATAGAAAACACCCATGCCGGTCACTCGTGGGCCCCCGAAAGAACAGTTCCACCGCTGGCCCTTCCGGCTCAGCCGGACAGACAGCTCAGGCAGCAACGCAACGCGCTACGGTGCAAACTACGCACGGATAAGCCCGTCTCGATAGATTCGGAAAATACCTACAGACCTGGCATCGTCATAGCGTGAATTATCGTCTGGACTATTAGCGGCAGCGCTGGCGACGGCTTCTCCAGAGCGCGTGGCAATGCCGCAGTGGCATGACGTCAAATCCGAGCAGAGTCTGCCCTATTGCTAGTGGATAAAATCTGACATTTGAATCCCTTTTGGGATTCTCTTTTGGAAGATCGCGTGCGAGTCTGGGGCATGCGCACCGGGATATCGATTACTGTTTCACGGCCCGATCGCCGCCGCCTCCAGGCGTTGGTCACGAACCGCAATGCTCCACAGAAGCATGTCTGGCGCGCCCAGATCGTTTTGCTCACCGCCGACGGGCTGGGCACGAGCGAGATCATGCGACGCAGAGCGAAGTCGAAAACGTGTGTTTGGCGATGGCAGGAACGCTTCGCCGAGGAAGGGTTTGATGGCCTTCTGCGCGACAAGACGCGGCCCTCGCGGGTCAAGCCGCTCGAACCGGAAGTTGCCGAACGGGTCGTGGCCCTGACCCTGACCGATCCTCCAGTCGAAGCGACGCATTGGACCGGGGCCATGATGGCCAAGGCGGCGGGGATCAGCGTCAGTTCAGTGCATCGCATCTGGCGTGCCCACGGTCTGCAGCCGCATCGGGTCCGGCAGTTCAAGCTCTCGAACGATCCGCAATTCGTGGACAAGCTGCGCGATGTGGTCGGCCTCTATGTCGATCCGCCGGCGCATGCCATCGTGCTGTCGATGGATGAAAAGAGCCAGATTCAGGCGCTGGATCCCACCCAGCCTGGCCTTCCCTTGAAGAAGGGACGCGCCGGAACGATGACCCACGATTACAAGCGCCACGGCACCACGACGTTGTTTGTCGCGCTGAACGTGCTCGACGGGACCGTGATCGGACGCAACATGCAGCGCCATCGGCATCAGGAGTTCATTCGCTTCCTCAACGCCGTCGAAGCCGAAGTTCCACTCGGCAAAGCCGTGCATGTGATCCTCGACAACTACGCCGCCCACAAGCATCCCAAGGTGCGCCGATGGCTCGACCGGCACGAGCGCTTCACCTTCCACTTCACGCCGACATCGTGTTCGTGGCTCAACGCCGTCTTCGCAAAGCTCACCCGGCGGCGGCTGAAGCGCGGCGTCTTCGTATCCGTCATCGACTTGCAAGCCGCCATCAATCGCTTCGTCGTCGAACACAACGTCGAACCGAAACCCTTCATATGGACCGCCGACCCCGACAAAATCATCCGAGCTGTCAGACGCGGGCACCAAGTGTTAGATTCTGTCCACTAGATCCAGCTTGCCGTCGTTACAATCCTTCGCCGTCTAAGGAACAAGACTGGTCCTACGCCTGCTTATTGCTTGTCGTTCTGTTTGGACAGGGGCGTACCAATGTTGAACGGCTCAACCACTTGCGATTTTCCGATACAAGGTTCCAAAACACTCGTTACCGAATGAGCGGATTGATTGCTGCAATCTCCGGAATCCGGCTTCGATTTCACGGATAGGGTTATCAATATTGCTGCGGCAATAAAACAACACCCGACAACCACGTACCTTACGTACACGACGTCACTCCGGTCGATTTCCACCCAATGGCGGGAATTAAGTGACGCCGGCCTTTATTCACCAGAGTCCTCCCCAGCGTCTTCCCAATCGTGCGCGCCAGCCGCCGTCTCCCCGAACCAGCCTCGCAATCAGCAGAAGGATTGCAGCGCCGATAGTGGCGTTGACGATTCCCGGAATAATGCCGGAACCGAGCCGGATACCGAGTTCCGGGAACAGCCAGTCGCCGATGAACGCGCCCGCAACTCCGATAAGGAGGTCGCCGATCAGCCCGAACCCGGTGCCTTGGATGATCTGGCCCGCCAGCCACCCAGCGACGAGGCCTACCAGAAGTATGATCAGGAGACTTTCACTCGACATGGACATTATTGCCATCCTTCGTGTTCGCTTGCGCGGTCGCGGCGAGCTTTCGGCGCCGTTCTCCCGGACGCGTCGGTGATCTCGACTGTGCCGCTGCATCCACGTGCCTTGGGCAGGCACCTACACTACAAAAGGAG
>JBDTKD010000321.1:0-8311 GCA_039935515.1 Bradyrhizobium sp. | reverse complement strand
TGCAGGCAGGCCCAGCCGCCTTCGGCCTTCTTCTTCTGCCAGGCCTTGCCGACCTCGACCATGTCGTGGTTCTGCAGGCGGATACGGCCGAGCGAAGATTTGGAAAGCTCGGCCTCGAACTGCTTCGGCGCGTTGGCGCCGATCCATTTGCGGGCCTCGAGACGGAACGCGGCTTCCTGCGCGGTATCGTCGAAATTCATGGCCTGACTCTCTTTCGATCGGTGTCTCTCCCTCATGGTGAGGAGGCGCTCTTCGCGCCGTCTCGAACCATGAGGCCCGACAGTGGCCTCATCCTTCGAGACGCATCGCTTTGCGATGCTCCTCAGGCTGAGGAGTCTCTATTTCCGTCCCCGGGTCGGTATCTTGTTGAACGGCACATCCTTGTCGACCCTGATATCGCCGGGCAGCCCGAGCACGCGCTCGGCGATGATGTTGCGCATGATCTCGTCGGTGCCGCCTTCGACGCGGGTGCCGGGCGCGCGCAGCAGCATCGCCTGAAACTTTCCGGCCGCCTCCGCCTCCTCGGGCCCGCTCAGGACGCCGGCGGCGCCCTGCAGATCGAGCGCGTAGGTGGCGACGTCCTGGATCATCGATCCCGCCACCAGCTTGCCGATGGAATTTTCCGGCCCCGGCCGCTCGCCCCTGGAAAGCGCCGAGATCGCGCGCATGCTGGTGTATTTCAGTCCGCTGGCGCGCACCGCCCAGTTGGCAAGCTTCGCGCGCACGGCGCGGTCGTCGATCGCGAGCCCGTCCTCCAGCATCAAATTGCTGCAGAACTCGAACAGTTCCGGAAACCCGGTGGAGACCCCGGCGCCGATTGACATCCGCTCGTTCATCAGCGTGGTGAGCGACACGTTCCAGCCGTCATTGACCGCGCCGAGCCGCTGCGCGTCGCCAATCCTGACGTCGGTGAAATAGACTTCATTGAAATCCGACTGTCCGCTCGCCTGCTTGATCGGCCGCACCTCGACACCCGGACTCTTCATGTCGAGGAAGAACATGGTGAGGCCCTTGTGCTTCGGCACATCGGGATCGGTGCGGGTCAAAAGGATGCCATAGTCGGAATAATGCGCGCCGGAAGTCCAGATCTTCTGGCCGTTGACGACCCACTGATCCCCGCTCCTTTCCGCCCGTGTTCGCAGTCCGGCCACATCGGAGCCGCCGGCAGGCTCGGAGAACAATTGGCACCAGACCTTTTCGCCTGACGCAAGCGGCGGCAGATAGTGGCGCTTCTGGTCTTCGCCGGCAAACGCCATCATGGTCGGCCCGCACATGCCGTGGCCGATGATGAACATTCCGCTGAGCTTGCCGAACGGGCCCTCTTCCTGCTGCCAGATCACGCGCTCGATCGGCGAGGCGCCGCGTCCGCCATATTCCTTCGGCCAGTGCAGGCAGGCCCAGCCGGCATCCGCCTTCTTCTTCTGCCAGGCCTTGGCGACGTCGAGAATGTTGGCACCCTTGAGCTGGGTGCGGCCGAGCGAGGATTTGCGCAACTCCTCTTCATATTGCTTCGGCGCGTTGGCCGCGATCCATACCCTGGCCTCGGCGCGGAAAGCGGCCTCCTGCGGCGTGTCATCGAAATTCATGCGTGTGGTCCTTGCAGTCAGGCCGCATTGCGCCTGCGCATCCGGTCGATCAGGGCGTCTTCCCAGTACGACAGGCTGCCGAGCGACAATGCCAATGCGTTGGAGCGGCGATAATACATGTGACAGTCGAATTCCCAGGTGAAACCCATGCCACCATGAACCTGGATATTGTTCTTGGCGCAGTGCTGGAACGCCTGGGTGGCGCTGATGCGCGCCGATGCCGCGGCCTCCGGCAATTCCGATGCGTTGGTCGACAGCGCCCAGGCGCCGTAGTAGCAATTCGACCGCGCCAGCGTCGCCGAGACGTACATGTCGGCGAGCATGTGCTTCACCGCCTGGAACGAGCCGATCGGCCGGCCGAAGGCGATACGGTCGAGCGCGTAGTCGCGCCCCATCTCCAGCGCGCGGTCGGCGCCGCCGACCTGCTCGAAGGCCGTCAGCACCGCCGCGCGGTCGAGCACCTGCGAGAGAATGCTCCAGCCCTCGCCAGCCGGACCGAGCGGCTCGGCCTTGCAGCTCTTGAAGCTGAGTTCAGCCTGGCCGCGCGACGGATCGATATTGGTCAGGCCCTTCGCCTCAACTCCCTCTGCCTTCATGTCGACCAGGAACAGCGAGATATCGGAATCGCGTCCACTCGATCCGGTGCGGGCGGCGACGACGACAAAATCGGCAATCTCGCCGTCGGGCACCGGCCTCTTGACGCCATTGAGGCTGTTGCCGGAGGCGCTGAGCTTGATCGCCTGCGGCGACGGATTGCCCTTGCCTTCGAACAGCGCCAGCGTGCCGATCGCGGCGCCCAAGGCGATCAGGGGCAGCCATTTCTGCTTTTGTGCGTCGCTGCCGGCGAGCAGGATCGCTTCGGCAGCGAGATAGACCGTCGAGGAAAACGGCACCGGCGCCAGCGCCCGGCCCATTTCCTCCGCAATCACGCAAAGCTCGAGATGACCGGCACCGGCGCCGCCAAAGGCTTCCGGGATTGCGACACCGAGAAAGCCCATGTCGGCAAGTCCCTTCCACAGTTCGCGGTCATAGGGCTGCTTGCCATCGAGCACGGTGCGCACCGCCTTGGCCGGGCATTTCTCGGCGAGAAACTTCCGGGCCTCGTCGCGCAACTGCTTCTGGTCGTCGGAGAAATCGAAATTCATGGCGGGTTACCCTCTTCCTGACTGGTCATTCCGGACGACGCGAAGCGGCGATCCGGAATCTCGAGATTCCGGGTCTGGTCCTTCGGACCATCCCGGAATGACAGCGTCTCCCTCCCCGCGCCCAGCTATCTCGGCGCCATGCGGATGGCGCCGTCGAGCCGGATGGTCTCGCCGTTGAGCATGGGGTTCTCGACAATATGCACCGCGAGGTTGCCGTATTCGGAGGCATCGCCGAGGCGCGCCGGATGCGGCACCTGCGCGCCAAGGCTCTTGCGCGCCTCCTCGTTCAGTCCCATCAGCAGCGGCGTCAGGAACAGGCCGGGCGCGATGGTGTTGACGCGGATCTTCTGGCTGGCGAGATCGCGCGCGGCCGGCAGGGTCAGGCCGACGACGCCGCCCTTGGAGGCGGACTACGCGATCTGGCCGATCTGGCACTCATAGGCCGCGACACTCGCAGTGTTGATGATGACGCCGCGCTCTTCGCCAATCGGCTCCGCCGTGACCAGGCGCTCGGCGAACAGCCGCAGCACGTTGAAAGTGCCGATCAGATTGACGTTGATGATGCGCGCGAACTTGGCCAGCGGATAGACGCCGTCCCGCCCGACGATGCGCTGCGATCCACCGATGCCGGCGCAGTTCATCAGCACGCGGGCGACGCCGTGGGATTTTTCCGCCTTGGCGAGGCCGGCCTTGACTTGCTCCTCGTCGGTGACATCGGCGTGAACAGCGACGCCCTTGACTTCGGCGGCGATTTTCTCGGCGTTTTCCTTGCTCTGGTCGAGCACGGCGATTTTCGCGCCTTTGGCAGCCATGGCGCGCGCGGTGGCGGCGCCGAGGCCGGAACCTCCGCCGGTAATGAGAACGGCAATGTCTTTCAACTGCATGGGATGAACCTTTTCCTTGAACCCTGTTTATGGACGTTTCGTTTCGGCGAATGGCGAATAGCGAGTGGCGAATAAGAAGAGAAGACGGCAGCCCTTATCCATTCGCCATTCGCTATTCGCTATTCGCTACTCGTCATTCGCTACTCGCCATTCCCTACTCCGCCCCTTTCAGCATGCCGCCGCAAATCAGCGCTTCCATATGGCCGATATATTGACGGCAGACCTCGTCGGTGACCGGTCCGACGCCGGTCGCCCGTGACATCGAGTGCCGTCCGAAAAACAGATGATCGCAGGCGCCGATCAGGCTGGTGTAGAACAGCACGGGATCGATGCTACGGAATTCTCCGGCCTTGATGCCTTCCGCAAGCAGGCGGCGGTGGAAATCCAACAGCGGTGCGACAAAGAAGTTCGACACGTCATCGGCGGCATCCGCACTGCTCTCGTGCAGCAGATAATGAATCAGCCGATTCATATAGGGAAAGCGGCGATAGGCCCGGATGATCCCCGCGATATGCAGGCGGAGTTTCGCGGTCGGCGCAATCGGCTGCGCCAGCAGATATTCGAGATGCAACACCTCGGTCGCGGCGTCGCGCGCCAATAGCGCCAGCAAAAGGCCGTCCTTGTTGCCGAAATGGTATTTCACCAGCGCCGCATTGACGCCGGATTTCTGCGCAATGTCGCTCAGCGACACCTCGATCGACGAGCGCTCGATCATCAGTTCGCTCGCCGCGACGAGGAGTTTCCCGGCGGTGGCATTTCGCCCGCCCGGAGACCGGGCCGGTACGCTGGTATTCAATTGCGATGCCATCATCCGCCTGTCGGGAAATCCGGGCGCAGATAAGCCGAAGCCGCCGCCGCACTCAAGAGTTAATTGATTGATTGACTAAATCACATGGCATCCCTTAAATCCGGCCCGTCCTTCAAGCACCGAGCCGAAACAACCAGGGAGAAAAGAGATGGCCGAGGCCTATATCGTCGCCGCCGCACGCACCGCCGGAGGCCGCAAGGGAGGCCGCCTCGCGGGATGGCATCCGGCCGATCTCGCCGCCTCCGTGCTGGACTCGCTGGTCGAGCGTTCCGGCGCGGCCCCCGACCAGATCGAAGACGTCATCATGGGCTGCGTGATGCAGGCCGGCGAACAGTCCAACAACATCGCGCGCAATGCGATCATGGCCTCGAAACTGCCGGAAAGCGTGCCCGGCACCTCGGTCGACCGGCAATGCGGCTCGTCGCAGCAGGCGCTGCATTTCGCCGCGCAGGCGGTGATGTCGGGGGCCATGGACGTGGTGATCGCGGCCGGCGTCGAGGCCATGACGCGGGTGCCGATGGGGCTTGCGTCATCACTGCCGGCGAAAAACGGCTTTGGCCATTACAAGAGCCCGAACATCGAGAAGCGCTATCCCAATATCGTCTTCAGCCAGTTCACCGGCGCGGAAATGATGGCGGAGAAATACGGCCTCTCCAAAGACGAACTCGATCGGTACGCCTATCAGAGCCATCAGCGCGCGATTGCGGCGACCCAGGCCGGTAGCTTCAAGGACGAAATCATTCCGCTCAAGATCACCCGCGCGGATGGTTCGACCGACACCCACCACATCGACGAAGGCATTCGCTTCGACGCCAGCCTCGAGGGCATCCGCAACGTCAAGCTGATCGCGGAAAACGGCAAGCTCACCGCCGCCAGCGCCAGCCAGATCTGCGATGGCGCCTCCGGCGTGCTGGTGGTCAACGAAAAGGGCCTGAAATCACTGGGCGTCAAGCCGATGGCGCGAATTCATCACATGACCATGATGGGCGGCGATCCCGTGATCATGCTGGAGGCGCCGCTCCCGGCGACCGAGCGCGCGCTGAAGAAGGCCGGCATGTCGATCGACGATATCGACCTGTTCGAGGTCAACGAGGCCTTCGCCTCGGTCCCGACGGCATGGCTGAAGAGCACCGGCGCCGACCCGGCGAAGCTCAACGTCAATGGCGGCGCCATTGCGCTCGGTCATCCCCTTGGTGGCTCCGGCACCAAGCTGATGACCACGCTGGTCCATGCGATGAAGCAGCGCCACAAGCGCTACGGCCTGCAGACCATGTGCGAGGGCGGCGGCATGGCCAATGTGACGATCGTGGAACGGCTGTAGAGGCAGCAAAAAATGTTGTCGTCCCGGCCTTGAGCCGGGACCCATAACCACAAATGCCCGAGTTTGCAGCGAACTGGTGCCCCCGCGCGCTGCAATAATTTGAATCGGTGGTTATGGATCCCGCGTTCGCGGGGATGACGAATTGCTTTCAGAAGGAACCCCCATGACTCATCCGTCGGTGCACGCGCGGACCCAGCCGGACAAGATCGCCTACCGGATGGCGGGCAGCGGCAAGGCGATCACCTATCGCAAGCTTGACGAACTGTCGAACCAGGGCGCGCATCTGTTTCGCGCGCTCGGGCTTGAGGCCGGCGACCACATCGCGTTCTTGATGGAGAACCGGCTGGCGTTTATGGAGATCTGCTGGGCGGCGCAGCGCAGCGGGCTCTATTACACCGCGATCAGCCGCTATCTCACCCAGGAAGAGATCGCCTATATCGTCAAGGACTGCGGCGCCCGCATCGTCATCACCTCGCCGAAATGCGCCGAACAACTCAGGGGACTGCTCACCGGGGCGCCCGGCGCGCCGCTGTTCTTCATGATCGACGAGCCGTTGCCGGGCTTCCGCTCCTGGGACGAGGAAGCCGCGGCGCAGGCCACCACGCCGATAGCGGACCAGGTGGCCGGCTATGACATGCTGTATTCGTCGGGCACCACCGGCCGGCCCAAGGGGATCAAGCGGCAGTCGGAAAACAATCCGATCGAGTTGCCGAACCCGTTCCTGCGGATTCTGTGCGCCGACATGTGCGGGATGTCGTCCGACAGCATCTATCTGTCGCCGGCGCCGCTGTATCACGCCGCGCCGCTGCGCTTCAACATGATGGCGATCACGCTCGGCGGCACCGCGATCATCATGGAATCGTTCGACGCCGAACAATTCCTGGCGCTGGTCGAGAAACACCGGATCACCCAGTCGCAACTGGTCCCGACCATGTTCGTGCGCATGCTGAAGCTGCCGGGTGAGGTTCGGCTGCGTTACGACATCTCATCGCTGCGGGGCGCGATCCACGCCGCCGCGCCCTGTCCGATCGACGTCAAGGCAAAAATGATCGAATGGTGGGGGCCGATCCTGATCGAATATTATGCCGGCTCCGAAGGCAATGGCGTCACGGTGTCGACCTCGCAGCAATGGCTGACGCATCGCGGCACCGTCGGCCGCGCCGTGGTCGGCAAGGTCAGGATTGTCGACGAGAACGATCGGGAAGCGCCGACCGGAAAGATCGGTACCGTCTATTTCGCCGATGCGCCAGTGTTCTCCTATCACAACGATCCCGACAAGACCAAGCGCGCCTACAATGCGCGGGGCTGGTCGACGCTCGGCGACGTCGGCTATATCGACGAGGAAGGCTTTCTGTATCTCACCGATCGCAAGTCCTACATGATCATCTCCGGCGGCGTGAACATCTATCCGCAGGAAACCGAGGACGTGCTGATCACCCATCCCGAGATCGCCGACGTCGCGGTGTTCGGCGTGCCCAATGAAGAAATGGGCGAAGAGGTCAAGGCGGTGGTGCAGCCGCATGACATGGCGCGGGCCGGCAAGGAGCTGGAAACCGAGCTGATCGTGTTCTGCCGCAAACATCTGTCGCCGATCAAATGCCCGCGCAGCATCGATTTCGAGGCCGAGCTGCCGCGTACGCCGACCGGCAAGCTGGTCAAGCGGCATCTGCGCGACCGCTATTGGCCGAAGGCGGCGACGAAGGTGTAAGTGCGTTGCAACCATAAAAAGGTCCATCGTCATTGCGAGGAGCGCAAGCGACGAAGCAATCCGAAACTGTCATTCCGGGATGCGCCTCTTGGCGCAGGCCCGGAATCCATAACCACCATCGGGAGTATGGATTCCGGGCTCGCGCTTCGCGCGCCCCGGAATGACGCAGAGTTGGATTGCTTCGCTTGCGCTCGCAATGACAGCGACGAAAGTACTGCACCATGACAGACCTCCCTGACATTCCCCTTCCGCTCGCCATCCGCTCGCGCTTTGTCGACGGCGTCAACGGGCTGCGCATGCACGTGCTGGAGGCGGGATTCGAGAGCCGCGGCCGGCCTTGCGTGCTGCTGCTGCACGGCTTTCCCGAACTCGCCTATAGCTGGCGCAAGGTGATGCCGGCGCTGGCGGACGCCGGCTATCATGTGATCGCGCCGGACCAGCGCGGCTATGGCCGCAGCACCGGCTGGGACGCGAACTACGACGGCGACCTCCATTCGTTCCGGCTGCTCAATCTCGTGCGCGACGCCCTCGGGCTGGTGTCGGCGTTGGGCTATCGCTCGGTCGACGCCGTGGTCGGCCATGATTTCGGCAGTCCGGTCGCCGCCTGGTGCGCGCTGGTGCGGCCCGATATATTTCGATCGGTCGCGCTGATGAGCGCGCCGTTCGCAGGACCACCGCCGCTGCCGTTCGACACGGCGGACAAGCCGCCGTCGCCGCTGCGCGATGATCCCGTGCATCGCGAGCTTGCGGCGCTGCCGCGTCCGCGCAAGCATTATCAGTGGTATTACTCGACCCGCGAGGCGAATGCGGACATGCACCATGCGCCGCAAGGCGTGCATGATTTCCTGCGCGCCTATTA
>JBDTKD010000320.1:0-3305 GCA_039935515.1 Bradyrhizobium sp. | reverse complement strand
TTGGTTTCCCCTTCTCGCATTGGCTCCGCTAGATTGTTGGCCGCCCAGGATCATTGGAGACACGATGTACACCGGCAAGCATGCTCGTCTCCGTCCGCTGCAGCCCGCTTTCATCATGGCGAACACGGGCGAGGCGGTGACCTATGCCGAGCTCGAGGCACGCAGCAATCGGCTGGCGCATTTGTTGCGCAATCGCGGCCTCAAACGGCTCGACCATTATGCCATCTTCATGGAGAACAACAGCAATTACCTCGAAGCCTGCGGCGCCGGCGAGCGCGCCGGACTCTATTTCACCTGCGTGAATTCCTACCTGACGGCCGGCGAACTCGCCTACATCGTCACCAACAGCGAATCGCGCATCCTGATCACATCGCGCGCCAAGCTCGGGGTGGCCAGCGAGGCCCTGCCGCAATGTCCAAAACTGGAACTCTGCATCGTGGTCGATGGCGCGAGCGAAAGCGAGCGCATCGTCGGCCTGCAGGAGGCGACGGCCGGCTTGCCCAAAACGCCGATCGCCGACCAGAGCATCGGCACCGCGATGCTCTATTCGTCCGGCACCACCGGCCGGCCGAAAGGCATCCTGCGCCCGCTGCCGGAGCAGCCGCCGGAACAGCAGATGCCGCTGTTCGATTTCCTGCACAAGCTCTGGCATTACCGTGAAGGCATGATCTACCTGTCGCCGACGCCGCTCTATCATTCGGCACCGCAGGCCGCGGTCAATCTCACCATCCGCGCCGGCGGCACCGCCATCATCATGGAAAGCTTCGACCCGGAGAGCTATCTCGAACTGATCGAGCGATGGGGCGTTACCCACAGCCAGTTGGTGCCGACGATGTTCTCGCGGATGCTGAAGCTGCCGGAAACGGTGCGGACGCGCTACGACCTGTCGTCGCTCGAGATCGCGATCCACGCCGCCGCGCCCTGTCCGGCGCAAGTGAAGCAGGACATGATCGCGTGGTGGGGCCCGATCATCCACGAATACTACGGCGCCACCGAAGGCCTCGGATTTACCGCCTGCGACAGCGAGCAATGGCTGGCGCACCGCGGAACGGTCGGCAGGGTGCTGCTCGGCGAGTTGCACATCCTCGACGAAAACATGCAGCCCAGCCCGGCCGGCACGCCGGGCACGGTCTGGTTCAAGACCGCGACGCCGTTTGAATATTTTAACGACCCGAACAAGACCCGCGAAGCCCGCTCGCCGGACGGCAGCATGAGCACGGTCGGCGACGTCGGCCATGTCGACGGCGACGGCTTCCTCTATCTGACCGATCGCGCAACCTTCATGATCATTTCCGGCGGCGTCAACATCTACCCGCAGGAATGCGAGAACCTGCTGATCACTCATCCCAAGATCGCGGACGCCGCCGTGTTCGGCGTTCCCAATGCCGATCTCGGCGAGGAAGTGAAGGCCGTGGTGCAGCCGATGCCGGGAATTGCACCGGGGCCGGATCTCGCCGACGAGTTGATTGCCTTCTGCAGTCAGTCGCTGTCGCGCCAGAAGGTGCCGCGCTCGATCGACTTCGAGGCGGAACTGCCGCGGCTGCCGACCGGCAAGCTCTACAAACGGCTGCTGCGCGACCGCTATTGGGGCAACAAGAACTCCCGCATCGTGTGAAGGCCGCCTGCCAACGCTCGCTGTTATTCCGGGGCGATGCGAAAGCATCGAACCCGGAATGACGCCTGAAGCATCCGCTGGCCGGAAGCCGCGGCAGGTGCCGATTGCGCCGATAGCTGTCATGATGTCGCACCCCGGGGTTAGTCCGAAATGCCAATACCGGCAGCGGGCCTGGACGATTGCCTGCCCGCCTCGCCGTGCTATCGTTTGGCTTAATTGGCCTGGGATGAGGCCAAAAATCATTGGGAGGGAGAAGAACATGCGAGGCGTGCGGGCGCTTGCTGCCATTGTGTTGTCGGTGCTGACGGTGTCCAGCCCCGCGTTCGCCCAAAAGCAGGGCGGCATCCTGCGGATGTATCACCGCGACAGCCCGGCCAGCGCCTCGATCCATGAGGAAGCGACTTACTCCACCAACGTTCCGTTCATGCCGGTGTTCAACAACCTCGTCATCTACAAGCAGGATGTCGCGCAAAACAGCATGGACTCGATCGTCCCCGATCTCGCCGAGAGCTGGGCCTGGAGCGCCGACAGGAAGACGCTGACCTTCAAGCTGAGGCAGGGCGTCAAGTGGCACGACGGCAAGCCGTTTACCTCCGCCGATGTCAAATGCACGTTCGACATGCTGATGGGCAAGTCGCCGCAGAAGTTTCGCAAGAACCCGCGCAAGTCCTGGTACGATCAGGTCGTCGATGTGACGACCAACGGCGATTTCGAGGCGTCGTTCAACCTGAAACGGCCGCAGCCGGCGCTATTGGCGCTGCTCGCCTCCGGCTATACGCCGATCTATCCATGTCACGTTTCGCCGGCCGAGATGCGCGTTCACCCGATCGGCACCGGGCCGTTCAAATTCGTCGAGTTCAAGGCCAACGAATCGATCAAGCTCACCCGCAATCCGGATTATTGGAAAAAGGGCCTGCCGCATCTCGACGGCATCGAGTTCACCATCATCCCGAACCGTTCGACGGCCATCCTGGCGTTCATCGCCGGAAAATTCGACATGACGTTTCCGACCGAGGTGTCGATTCCGCTGCTCAAGGACGTCAAGTCGCAGGACCCGAAGGCGGTGTGCGTCGTCGAGCCTGACAATGTCAGCACCAACATCATCGTCAATTCCTCGGCGCCGCCGTTTGACAATCTCGACATTCGCCGCGCGATGGCGCTGGCGATCGACCGCAATGCCTTTATCAAGATCCTGTTCGAGGGCCAGGCCGATATCGGCGGCACCATGCTCCCAGCCCCGGCCGGGCTGTGGAGCATGCCGAAGGACATGCTGGAGACGATCCCCGGTTACGGACCCGACGTCGAAGCCAACCGCGCCGAGGCGCGCAAACTGATGGCGAAGGCGGGATACGGCCCGGACAAGCACCTGCAGGTCAAGGTTTCGACCCGCAATATTCCGGTTTACCGCGATCCCGCCGTGATCCTGATCGATCAGCTCAAGAGCATTTATATCGATGCCGATCTGGACGTCGTCGAGACCGCCAACTGGTTCTCGAAGGTTGCGCGCAAGGATTATGCGCTCGGCCTCAACCTCACCGGAAACGCCGTCGACGACCCCGACCAGTCGTTCTACGAGAACTACTCCTGTCATTCGGAACGGAACTACACTAACTACTGCAACCCCGCGATCGAGAAGCTGTTCGATCAGCAGTCGCAGGAGACCGATATCGACAAGCGTAAGAAACTGGTC
>JBDTKD010000319.1:0-4832 GCA_039935515.1 Bradyrhizobium sp. | reverse complement strand
GCGTCTCGAACCACGAGGCCAAGCTCCATCCTTCGAGACGCGCGCAAGCGCGCTCAGGATGAGGCTTTTTAATGAAAATCCCGTGAGCGCGGCAGAATGCGCACATGGCGCGGATGGCGGATTTTCTGCGCGGGACTGTCGGGGTGTTCGCGGCGGTCGTCATTGAGCGGCTCGATCAGCGCAGGCCCGACCGGCACGGCGTGTTTGCGGGCCAGCGCATCATTGGCAAGGCCGATCAGGTCATGCGAGCGGTCGAACAATCGCTGGGCGACCAGATGCGTCACATGTTCCGGACTGCTCTGGATATAGCCCTCGACCAGAATGAGGCGGGCGCCCATGACCTCCTTGCGGAAGCGCTCCATCACCTTCGGCCACACCACGATATTGGCGATGCCGGTCTCGTCCTCGAGCGTCATGAAGACCACGCCCTTGGCGCTGCCGGGACGCTGCCGCACCAGCACCACGCCGGCACAACGGACCCGGCGTCCCTCCTGGTCGTGACAGACATCCCTGCAGGCCATGACGCGTTCCCTCGCGAACATCGGCCGCAGGAATTGCATCGGGTGGCCCTTCAGCGACAACCGGATGGTCTGATAATCGGCGACCACCTGCTCCGGCAGCGGCATCAGCGGCAGCGGCCCGACATTCTCGTCCGGCTGCTCGCGCGCCGCCGCAATCTCGAACAGCGGCAGCGGCACGTCATCCGGCAAGCGGCGCACCGCCCACAGCGCGGCGCGACGGTCAAGCCCGATGGAGCGGAACGCGTCGGCATCCGCCAGCAGGATCAAGGCGCGCTTGGGCAAGCCGGTGTCGCGGGCGAAATCTTCCAGCGAGGTGAAGGGCCGGCGGGCACGCGCCGCGACAATGCGCTCGGCCCAATCCTCACCAATGTCATTCCGTGATGCGTCGTCAGGCGCAGACCCGGAATCTCGAGATTCCGGGTTCGTCGCTGACGCGACGCCCCGGAATGACCGTAGCCGCGCCCCGTCCGGATCGGTCCATCTGAAGCCGTCGATCTGGCGGAAGCCGAGCCGGACGGCACAATATTCCCCGCCTCCCTGCTCCAACGTATTCTGCGCGCAACTATGGGACACATCGATGGCGCGCACCTCGACGCGGTTCTTGCGGGCATCGCCGACGATCTGCGCCGGGGCGTAAAAACCCATCGGCTGCGAGTTCAGCAGCCCGCAGCAGAATGCGTCGGGATGATAATGCTTGAGCCATGACGAGACGTAGACCAGTTGCGCAAAGCTCGCCGCATGACTTTCCGGAAAGCCATAGCTGCCGAATCCCTTGATCTGCTCAAAACAGTTCCCGGCAAATTCAGGATCGTAGCCGCGCGCGATCATGTTGCCGATCATCTTGTGCTCGAATTTTCCGATGGTGCCTACATTGCGGAACGTCGCCATGGCCCGGCGCAAGCCGTTGGCTTCCTCGGCAGTAAATTTTGCGGCCTCGATGGCGATCCGCATCGCCTGCTCCTGGAACAGCGGCACGCCCAGCGTCTTGTGCAGGACCTTATACAGTTCGTCCTTGTCGCCGTGTTCGGGCGACGGCGACGGATAGTTCTCCTTCTCCTTGCCATTCCGTCTCCGCAGATAGGGATGCACCATGTCGCCCTGGATCGGGCCGGGCCGTACAATGGCGACCTCGATGACGAGATCGTAGAAGGTGCGCGGCTGCAGGCGCGGCAGCATGTTCATCTGCGCGCGGCTCTCGACCTGGAACACGCCGAGCGATTCGCCCCGGCACAGCATGTCGTAGACCGGCTTCTCGTCCTGCGGGATCGTCGCCAATTCGTACCGCTTGCCCTTGTGATCGGCGATCAGGTCAAAGCATTTGCGGATGCAGGTCAGCATGCCCAGCGCCAGCACATCGACCTTCATCATGTTCAAGGCATCGACGTCGTCCTTGTCCCATTCGATGAAGGTGCGATTGTCCATCGCGGCATTGCCGATCGGCACATAGCTGTCGAGCCGGTCCTGCGTCAGCACATAGCCGCCGACGTGCTGGGACAGATGCCGGGGAAACTCGATCAGTTCGGTGGCGAGTTCGACGGCCTGCGCGATCGTCGGATTATCAGGCTGCAATCCGGCCTGCTTGACCTGCATCTCGTTGAGGCCGGAGCCCCAGCTTCCCCACACCGTATCGGCCAGCGCGGCGGTAACGTCCTCGGTCAGCCCCAGCGCCTTGCCGACGTCGCGGATCGCGCTGCGCGGACGGTAATGAATCACGGTCGCAATGATGGCGGCGCGGTGACGGCCATATCTGCGGTAAACATATTGCATCACCTCCTCGCGCCGCGAATGCTCGAAATCGACATCGATGTCGGGCGGCTCCAGCCGCTCCCTGGAAATGAATCGCTCGAACAGCAGATCGACCTTGGTGGGGTCGACCGAGGTCACGCCGAGCACGTAGCACACCGCCGAGTTCGCCGCCGTACCCCGGCCCTGGCAGAGGATGTTCTGGCTGCGCGCGTATTGCACGATGTCATGCACGGTCAGGAAATAATGCGCGTAGTTGAGCTCGGCGATGAGATCGAGTTCCTTGCGCAAGGTGGTGCGGAGCAAATCATCAACGCCATCAGGAAAATATTTCTTCACGCCAGCCCAGGTCAGGTCTTCCAAATGCTGCTGCGCGGTCTTGCCCGGCGGCACCGGCTCGTCCGGATATTGATATCTGAGCTGGTCGAGTGAAAAATCGATGCGGCCGGCAAACCGCATGGTTTCCGCAATCGCCTCCGGCAGGTCGCGGAACAGCCGCGCCATTTCATCCGCGGGCTTGAGGTGACGTTCGGCATTGGCTTCAAGGCGCCGGCCAATGGCCTCGATGGTGGTCTTCTCGCGAATGCAGGTCAGGACATCCTGCAAGGGTCGGCGCGCCGGATCGTGATACAGCACCTCGTTGGTCGCGAGCAGCGGCACGCCTGCCGCGCCGGCGAGCCGGTGCAACCGCACCAGGCGGCGCCGGTCATCGCCGCGATACAGCAGGCTCGCCGCAAGCCACACGCCATCGGCGCAGCAGTGCTGCAACCGATCCAGCACCTTGCGCGCCTGCGCCGCCTCGAAGCGATGCGGCAGCGTCAGGATGAGAAGTTGTCCTTCGGCGAATTCCAGCAGATCATCGAGATGGAGGCGGCATTCGCCCTTCTCGGTATCGTCGCCCCGCTTGCCGCGGGTAAGCAACTGGCATAACCGGCCGTAAGCGGCGCGGTCGCGCGGATAGGCCAGGATATCCGGCGTGCCGTCCAGAAAGACGAGGCGCGAACCGATCAGCAGTTTTGGCTTATGCACGACCTGGTCATTGTCGAGTTCGCTATAGGCGCGCACCACGCCGGCCAGCGTGTTGTGGTCGGCGATGCCGATGGCGGCAAGGCGCAAGGTGCTCGCCTGATGCACATAGGCCCGCGGGTCCGAGCCGCCGCGCAGGAACGAGAAATTGGTCGTGATGCCGATTTCGGCATAGCCGGGAATTCTCATGCGAACAGCCCATGCACGAACCAGTTGGCGGGCGCAGGTTTGCCGTCCTCGTTCGCGAGTTCGCTGCCGTAAAGCCCGTCGCGGTAAATCCAGAAGCGCAGTCCTGCTTCATCCTCGACGCGGAAATAATCGCGCGTCAGCACCTCGCCGTCCTGCTTCCACCATTCCATGGCGATGCGTTCAGGTCCCTCGACCCGGACCACCGCATGGGTGGCACGCCGCCAGGTGAAGTGGTGCGGCGGCCCGTCCGGCACCGTTGCAAACGGCACCCTGATCGGCTCCGGTCTTTCGAACACCCGCAGCGGACGTAGCGGCGGCTCGCCAGCCGTGCGGGCCGGCCAGTTCGCCTGCGCCGCAGCAGCCAGATAATGCTGCGCCGGCGCGGCCATCGCCGCGCGCTCCGGAATATGGCTGTCCTGCGGCAGGTGCACGATCACGCGCCGGCCGCCGATACGCGCCGCGATCCGATCGATCAGATCGGCGAGTTTGTCATTGTCATGCACATTGGCATCGAGATCGCGCTGCTGCGGCACGACGATTTCGGTGCGGCTGGCGGACAGCCGAATGAGATCGAATCCGAAACCGGGATCGAGCGGATCGTTCAGGGCCTCGAGCCGTTCGCGAAACAGCCGATCGATCACCTCGCTTCGGGTGGCAGGTTGTCCGGTGTCCACCATGATCGCGCGCAGGGTGCCGTCGGTGCGGAAGAAGCTCGCTTCCAGGCGCCGTGCGCCCTTGCCTTGTTTGTCCATTGCCGTGACCAGCATTTGCGCCAGCCGGGATAATGTTGCCGAGATCACGCCCTCGGTGGCCACCGGCTCGGCAAACCGTTTCTCCACGATATAATCCGGCAGCGGCTTGCGCGGGCTGATCGGCGCATCGCCCTCGCCCAACGCCTGCTCCAGCAGGGTGGTGAAACCGGCGCCGAACCTTGCCGCGATTTCGTGGCGGGCGCGGGCGGCCACATCGCCGATGGTGTTAAGCCCGGCGCGGCGCAGGCCGCGGGTGATGGACGGATCGGCGCCGAGCGCGAATACCGGCAGCGGCCGGACCGCGTCGGCTTCCTCGCCATTCCCGACGATGCGGCCATGGACATGATTTCGCAGGGTCCGCGCACAGACGGCGGTAGCGGCGATCGCGGCGCTGACGGCAAAGCCCTGCCGCCTCAGCGCGCCGCACAGCATCTGCATCAGCGCAGCTTCACCGCCGAACAGATGGGCGCAGCCGGTGATGTCGAGAAACAGGCCATGCGGGGCATCGAGCGCCACCAGCGGCGTGAAGCGGTCGCACCAGTCGGCGATCTCGTTCAATAGCCCGGCGTCGGCGGCCGGATCGGCGTCGAACACTTTTAGA
>JBDTKD010000318.1:0-6654 GCA_039935515.1 Bradyrhizobium sp. | reverse complement strand
CCTGAAGCCGGGAGCCGATGCCGCGGACTATGAGCGTTTCGAACGAGAGGTGGACTACGCCGTCTCGGAAAAATTGAAGACCATCGTCAGCTATCGGACTCATCGCATCACCGAACTCGGCGCCAGGCTATCGGGCGGGCCGTGGGATTATGTCGAGCGGATCGAAGTCACCGATCGCGCCGCCTACGAGGCGGAGCTCGCCGCCGCCGGCAAGGAATTGATCAGCGAGCTCTACGAAAAATACCTCGACAAATCTAAGACGGTCTCCGTGTGGTCCGAGCGCATCGAACCATGAGCGCCGACGATTCCCGGATCAAAGGCAAGGTCGCTCTCGTTACCGGGTCATCCTCCGGCGCCGGGGTGGAGATCGCTCGCGAACTCGGACGAATGGGCGCCCACGTGGCCGTGCATTGCAGGTCGAACCTTGCAGCCGCCGAGCAGGTGGCGGCGGAGATCCGCCGTGAAGGCCAGTCCGCAACCGCGTTCCGCGCCAATCTGGGCATCGCGGCGGAGACCCGCGGTCTCGCCGCCGAGGTTAGCCGGCAACTCGGCGCGGTATCGATCCTGGTCAACAATGCGGGCCCGTTCGCGGGAACGCCGTTTCTCGAACTGAAGGAGCACGAGTGGGACGCGGTGCTGGCCGCGAATCTGAAGGCTCCGTTCCTGCTCGTTCAGGAGATTGCGCCGGCCATGATGCAGCAGGGCTGGGGCCGGGTGATCAATATCGGCGCCACCTCGGCACTGGTCCGATCGCACTCGATCTATGGCTTAGCGAAGGCCGCCTTGCTTCACCTGACCGAGAGCCTTGCGCTGGAGCTGGCGCCCGCGGTGACGGTAAACGCGGTGGTCCCCAGCCAGATCGCCAGCGCTCGCACCGACACGCTGCAGGACTACAAGCGCGCCGCCATCGCCGGCACGCCGCTGGGACGGCTGGTGACCGAAACCGAGATAGCAAAGCTGGTCGCGCGACTCTGCGAGCCCGAATTCGATTTCATGACCGGCCGGTCCATCGTTCTCGACGGCGGCCGGACCCTGCCACGCTTCCCGCGCCTCGACATCGCGCCGGAAGCCTGAACGCAGCAATCATCCGAACGCGGCGCGCAGCTTGGGGATCACCTGCTCGGAATACAGGCGGAGAAACCGCGCCTGATCCGGCCCGGGCGCGTGAAAGACGAGGTGGCGGAATCCCAGCTCGACATAGGGCCGGATCCGCTCCACCTGCTCGTCCGGATCGGTCGAAACGATCCAGCGGCTGGCCACCCGTTCCAGGGGCAGCGCGTCGGCGAGCTTCTCCATCTGCAGCGGATCCTCGACGCTGGTCTTTTCCTCGGCCGACAGGGCCAGCGCGGCCCAGTACCGCGTATCGGCCGTCGCCGTCTGCTTGTTGGTATCGAACGAAACCTTGAGCTCGATCATGCGGTCGAGGCCGTCGGACGGACGGCCGGCCGACGCCAGTCCCGCCGCGACGTTCGGCAGCAGCGTCTCGCGATAGAGTTCAGCAGGCTTGCCGCTGGTGCAGATGAATCCATCTGCGACCTCGCCGGCCAGCGTGGCGGCCGTGGGGCCAGCCGCGGCGATATAGATCGGAATGGGATTTTCGGGCCGGTCGTAGATGGTGGCGTTCTCGGTCTTGTAATACTGGCCCTCGAAAGTCACCCTCTCCTCGCGCCACAGCCGGTTCATCAGCACGATCGACTCCTTGAGCCGGCCGAAGCGTTCTTTGAAGCCGGGCCATTTAATGCCGATCGCCGGGACCTCATTGAGCGATTCACCGGTGCCGACGCCCAGGATCATTCGGTCTGGAAACATCGCTCCCAGTGTTCCCATCGCCTGCGCCACCACCGAGGGGTGATAGCGGAAGGTCGGCGTGACCACGCTAGTGCCGATCTTGATCCGGCTGGTGCGGGCCCCCACGGCGCCCATCCAGGCGAAGGAATACGGCGCGTGGCCGCCGGTGTGACGCCATGGCTGGAAATGATCGCTGACAAATACCGAATCGAATCCGACATCTTCCGCAAGGCAGGAAAACTCCAGCAGTTTGGAGGGCGTAAATTGTTCAGCAGACGCCTTGTAACCGATCTTCAGCATAGACACTCCACTTCCTCATCCGCGGAACATGACCGCCCGCCAGTCCACGGTCAATGAGCGTTGGCATCAAGGTTCCACCAGCCGATTTCCACCGGGATTATCCCCGCGCAGCTGCGTGCGCGCCGGCAACGACTTTGCTGAACGGCGTCATGACCAGATCGGCTAGCGCCGTCGCATTAAAACTCGCCGCGCGACGCTCGGCCAGCACCGGTTGATACAACGTGGTGCGCTGCTCCGGCCTGCGGCTCGCCGCCGCAATCACGGCTTCCATCTGCTCGGGCGCGAATTCCTGGCCGTGCTCGGTGCCGGCGGCGCGCGAGATGCTTTCGTTCATCAGCGTGCCGCCGAGATCGTTGACGCCGCCCTTGAGCAGCGCGGCGATGCCAGCCGCGCCGAGCTTCACCCACGACGCCTGGATGTTGGGAATCAGGGGATGCAGCACCAGCCGCGCCGCCGCATGCATCAGCCGGACCTCGCGCCAGGTCGGCCCGAGGCGCGACTGGCCGCGCAGCGACATCGGCGCTTCCATGTGGACGAAGGGCAGCGGCACGAATTCGGTGATGCCGCCCGTGCGCGCCTGCAGATCGCGCAGCTGCAGCAGGTGCTTCGCCCAGCTCGACGGCGGCTCGACATGGCCGAACATGATGGTCGAGGTAGTCCGCAAGCCAATTTGGTGCGCGGTGCCGATGACGTCGAGCCATTGCGCGGTGGAGAGCTTGTCCGGGCATATCACCGCCCGCACCTCGTCATCGAGAATTTCGGCGGCAGTGCCGGGCAGCGAACCCAGGCCGGCGTCGCGCAGCATTTCGAGAAAGCGGCGGACCGGGATATCCAGCGTCGCGGCGCCCTGCGCCACCTCCAGCGGCGAGAAGGCATGGACATGCATTTCCGGCACTTCGTCCTTCACCGCCCGCAGCAGTTCGAGATAGGTGGCGCCGGTGTAGCGCGGATTGATGCCGCCCTGCATGCAGACTTCCGTGGCGCCACGCTCCCACGCTTCGCGCGCCCGGCGCGCCACTTCCTCAAGCGCCAGATCGTAGGGCTTGCCGCGCAGCGCATCATGGGCCTTGCCTTTAGAGAAGGCGCAGAAGCTACATTTGTAGCTGCAGACATTGGTGTAGTTGATGTTGCGGTTGACGACGTAACGCACTACATCGCCGCTGGCCTGCGCGCGCAACTCGTCGGCCGCGGCGCAGATCGTGTCGACCTCGCCGCCGCGCGCCTTGAACAGCGACGTCACCTCGACTTCCGACAGCCGCGCGCCCGCCATTGCGGTCCGCAGCAGGGCGTCGAAGCCGTGATCGGTGCGCGAGCGCAGCGTCGCCACCGGCAGAGGCTCGCGCGAGCCCGGCGTCCAGTTGTCCTCGCGGGCGAACCCGTCGGCGTCGGCGGCCCGCAGCACTGGGGTTGCAAGCGAACGGTCGAGCCAGATCGATGGATTTGCGACATAGCCGGGATAGATCGCGAGCCGCTGCTGCAGGGTCATTCCCGCCTGTTCAGTCGCTGATTGAAGCTTGACGAGATCGGGCCATGGCGCTTCCGGATTGACGTGGTCGGCGGTCACCGGGGAAATTCCACCCCAATCGTTGATGCCGGAATCTAGCAATCGCGGAAACGCCGCGTAGCTCAGGTTCGGCGGCACCTGGATGTTCATGTGTGGGCCGAAAAGCAGTCGCGCCGCAGCCGCGGTCCACAGCAGGTCGTCGAGATCCGGCTCCTCGCAGCCCGCAAAACGCGTGCCGGCCTTGGCGCGGAAATTCTGCACGATGATTTCTTGCAGATGGCCGTGCGCGTCGTGAAGCGCTCTCAACGCCAGCAGCGATTCGATGCGCTCGACGCGGGTCTCGCCGATCCCGATCAGGATGCCCGAGGTAAACGGCACACGCAGCCGGCCGGCCGCCGCGATCATCGCCAGGCGAAGCTGCGGATCCTTGTCGGGAGAACCGAAATGCGCGCCGCCTCGCTCGCTGAGCCGCGCCGACGCGGTCTCCAGCATGATGCCCTGGGAAACGCTGACCTTGCGCAGCCGCGCGATGTCCTGCTCGTCCATCACCCCGGCATTAACGTGCGGCAGCAGGCCGGTCTTCTTCAACACCAGGGCGCAGACCGCCTCCAGATAGTCGACGGTGGTGTCGAAGCCGAGCCGGTTCAAGGCCTCGCGCGCTGCGCCGTAGCGCAGTTCCGGCTTGTCACCGAGGGTGAACAGCGCCTCGCGGCAGCCGGCGTTCTCGCCGGCGCGGGCGATGACAAGCACGTTATCGGGCGACAGATAAGGTTTTTCGACCTCGCGCGGCGTCTTGGCGAAGGTGCAATACCCGCACACGTCGCGGCAAAGCTGCGTCAGGGGAATGAAGACTTTGCGCGAATGGCTGATGACGTTGCCATGGCCGGCGCGGCGCATCGCGGTGGCCTGTCGCAACAGTTCGCTCAGCGGCACCGCCTCCAGCGAGGCGAGGATTCGCGCGGTTTCCTTGGTCGCCATGCGCTCCATTGCTATTCTCCTCGCCTTCGCATCGTTCATATCAGGCCATACCAGCATTGACTTTGCCATCACGCCGGTGGCGAACCATTTACCTATTCATTCCTTTCGGCGACGGAGTTCGCCGAAAACATTAGGCCTCCGCAATGGCCGACGCCATCGCCCACAACTCGTGATCTTCTCTAGGATGACGTCGGGAGACCCGGCCAGTGGCAATCACCTGAGAAGTGAGATCGCGGCCGGTATAGGCCAGCGAGCGCCGATGCGCTACTAGCCTGCTCGCCATGTATCGCTGCCATTTCGGCGGGGGCCGGCTCCGGCGAGAAAGTTTTTCCATCTGCTTGAGGGGCGGCATGCGCCATGGTGGGGATCGGTCATCAGACATCCCTGAATTAGAACATGTATAGAAAATATGTCGAGTCCGCCTTCTGTGAACCGCTGGTGGAAAACGCCCTGCATATAGACTTACTTCAACGCTGAAATTTCGCAACACTTAGCTATAACTCAGCACGAGAGCTCAGATAACGACACGAAATCCATCGCCGGCCACCTAGTCCGCGAGCGACGCCACGAGGGAGAGAACGATGCGCATCGGTGGGGCCATGTTTTTCACTGACTACTCGATGTCGCCGACCGAACTTGCGCGGGCGCTGGAGGAGCGCGGCTTCGATTCGCTCTGGGTGCCAGAACACTCCCACATTCCGTTGACGCGCAAGTCGCCGTTCCCTAGCGGCGGCGATCTACCAAAGAAATATTACGACGTGATGGACCCGTTCGTGGTGCTGGGTGCGGCCGCGGCGGCGACCAAAACGCTGCTGCTCGGAACCGGCATTTGCCTGATCGCTCAGCGCGACCCGATCCAGACCGCCAAGCAGGTCGCCTCGATCGATCAAGTCTCGGGCGGCCGTTTCCTGTTCGGCGTCGGCAACGGCTGGAACGAGGACGAGATGGCCAACCACGGCACCGCTTTCGTGAACCGCCACAAGCTGGCGCGCGAGCGTGTCGAGGCCATGAAGGTGATCTGGACTGAGTCAAAGGCCGAGTACCATGGCGAGTTCGTGAACTTCGAGCCGATGATGGCTTGGCCGAAGCCGGTTCAGAAACCGCATCCACCGATCATCGTCGGCGGCGCCTTCCCGTACGGCGCGCGGCGGGCCTTGCGCTACGGCAATGGCTGGATGCCTCACCGGTCTCGCACCCAGTACGCGGACGTGCAGGCCTTGCTGCCGAAGTTCCGCGAGATGGCGGCCGAAGCAGGCCGCGATCCCGCGTCGGTGCCGATAACGATCTGGGGCGCCAAGGAGAGCCTCGGCCTGCTCAAGCGCGACCGCGACGACGGCGTCTCACGCCTCGTAGTCAGCCTCGATTCCGCCAAACCCGATACGATCCTGCCGGAACTCGACCGCTGGGCGACGTTGATCCGCCAGCTCAGTCGCTGAGTCGGGGACTGAGGCATTTTTCGCCACTTTTACCGGTGCCGATTGCGACGCGTGATCGGCGGTGAGAGTCCTCATTGCATCTTTTCGTCGCTTCAGCGGCGAGACGTATGAATGTGCATTTCGGGACGTTTGCGTCCGCTTCGGCGAGGCTGAATTCCCGTGTCGATGGCGAGTTTCGTCGCTTCCGGGAATCGCTCCTACACGAGCGCCAGGACCTCGGCCCTGAATTTCTCCATAACCGAGAGGACTTCGTCGGCTGTCGAACCGCCGAATCCGAAATCGATGCAGCCGACACCAATGTCGCGCAGCGACCGGATGTCGGCGGCGACGAGTGGCGGCGGACCGGCGAACAGGCGGTGCTCGCCATCACCGGCCTGTGGTGGCGCGGTGTCGCCAAACACCGTGCATCGCAAGCTCAGGCCGACCGCCCTAGGATCGCGACCCGCTTCGGCAGTCATCTTGTGCAGGCGCGCCACCTGGATCTTATAACGTGTCAAGCTATCGAGCGGATTCTGCGGGTTGGTACCGATCGGATACCACGCATCGCCGATGCGGGCAGTTCGTCGCAGCGCCGGACCGCTCTCGCCTCCGACCCAGATCGGCGGATACGGCTTCTGCACGGGCTTCGGCTCGAAGCCGATATTGGAG
>JBDTKD010000317.1:0-5002 GCA_039935515.1 Bradyrhizobium sp. | reverse complement strand
GACGAAATACATCGGCACCGCGAGGGCGTATCGCGCATAGGCCTCAAAGCCGAACCCGTCGTCGAAGACGAAATGCAGCATGCCGGTGCGGGCGCGGTCGGTGTCGGTCCACACATTGGCCCTGGCGGACAAAAAGCCGTTCGGCTTACCCTCGGTGAACGGCGAGTTGGCGAACAGGGCTGTGACGATGGGCTGCAAATTGAGGCTGACGCGGAACTTGGCCGCCATGTCCGCCTCGGACGAATAATCCAGATTGGCCTGCACGGTGCAGGTGCGCTGCATCATGTCCAGGCCGAAGGACCCGACGCGTGGCATGTAGCCGGTCATGATCTTGTAGCGGCCCTTCGGCATCACCGGAATCTGTGCCCGCGACCAGGACGGCGTCATGCCGAGCCCGAGAAACCGGATGCCGAGCGGCGCCGCCACCTCACGCACCTGCGCCAGATGCGCCATCAGTTCCGACTGGGTTTGATGCACGTTCTCGACCGGCGCGCCCGATAGTTCAAATTGTCCGCCGGGCTCCAGCGAAATCGCGCCGCCGCCGGTGACGTCGTGGAGCCCGATGATATTGCCGCGCTCCATGATCGGTTCCCAGCCGAGCAGGAGCTTCATGCCCTCGAGCAGGGCGCCGATCCCGCGGCCCCCTTCGTAGGGAACGGGAAGGTGGCCCTCGGCCGTGAACGGCGTCTTTTCGTGTTCGGTGCCGATCCGGAACTCGGAGACCGGCTTCACGCCGGCCTCCAGCCACGCGATCAGTTCGTCGCGCGACTGCAGCGGCGTCATATCGATCTGGTCACGCGCCATACAAATTCCGGATAAAAGGCGCTTCGATCGAACGCGCGCGGTGTCGGGGTTGGCCCCGGACCGATCGGCCCGGGGATGCTTGTGGCGATAACAATATCATCGTGCGGGCGCGCCGTCTCTTGCGGTGAGCGCCGGGGCCTCCTCGCAGGAGCAGCCGAGCCGGTCGAGCAGGGCGCAGAGTTTCAGCGCGTCGGCATCGGACAGTTTCGAGCCGACATGCTTTTCGATCGCGGCCGAATACGCATTCCACATCTTCTTCTGCAGTTCGCGCCCGGCCTCGGTGATCTCGACGAACTGGCCACGCTTGTCGATCTTGCATTCGCGGCGCGCCGCCAGCCCCTCGTCCACCAGCCGGTCGATCAGCCGCGAGGTCGAATATTGCGGGATCAGCATCTGCTTTTCCAGTTCCACCGGGCGCATTTCTCCGCTCGGTGCGCGCGACAGTTCCAGCAACGCATCATACCAGGCGAGCGGCGGAAACCCCGCCTTCTTCAGATCCTGCTCGACGGCGTCGAGCACCCGGCTCTGGAGCCGCATCAGGCGGATCCAGGCAGCCGTGGCTTCGGTCGATGGTTTGCGTTTCATGGCTCGGCCCATACATCAGACGCGCGAGTGTATCGCACTAAATGCAGCTGCATCAATCTTGACTATTCCATGCAAATGCATTTAATCACCCCGGCCTCAGCCGACCCATATCGATCGCAGGAAGGAAATTCCCATGAAACTCTATTACTCGCCGGGCGCCTGCTCGCTCTCTCCCCATATCGCGCTGCATGAAGCTGGTCTCCAACATGAACTGGTCAAAGTCGACCTCAAGGCGAAAAAGACCGAAAACGGCGACGATTTCACCGCCATCAATCCCAAGGGCCAGGTCCCGGCGCTGCTTTTGGACAGCGGCGAACTTTTGACCGAAGGCCCGGTGATCGTGCAGGTCATCGCCGACAAGGCCGTCGGCAAGAACCTCGCCCCGGCCAACGGCACCGACGCCCGCTACAGGATGCAGGAATGGCTGAACTTCACCACCAGCGAGCTGCACAAGAATTTCAGCCCGCTGTTCAATCCGGCGATCCCCGACGAGGTCAAGAAATTCTTCATCGACCGGATCGTCGGCAAATTCAAATATGCCGACTCCCAGCTTGCCGGCCGCGACTATCTGATGGGCAAGCAGTTCACGGTCGCCGACGGCTATCTGTTCGTGATGCTGGCCTGGGCGGACCGCATGAAGATCGACCTGTCGGGAATGAAGAACCTGATGGCCTTCAAGGACCGCGTCGCCGCGCGGCCCAACGTTCAGGCCGCGCTCAAGATGGAAGGCCTGCTCAAGGCGGCGTGAGACGTCCGATCCGAGTAGCCCGGATGGAGCGAAGCGTAATCCGGGGCCGCTCCATCCGCGTTTGCGATTCCCGGATTGCGCTGCGCTCCATCCGGGCTACGACGGGGTACTACGCCGCGGCCTGCTTCTTCGGCGGGAAGCGGCCGTAGAAGGTCTCGTCCTTGGCCGCCATCTCGATCAGCAGTTTCGGCGGCGTGAAGCGCGAGCCGTATTTGGCCTCGAGCTGGCGGCAGAGTTCGACGAACTTCCTGGTGCCCATGAAGTCGATATAGGACAGCGTGCCGCCGGTGAACGGGGCGAAGCCGAAGCCCAGGATCGAGCCGACATCGGCCTCGCGCATGTCGGTGATGACGTGGTCCTCGACCGTGCGCGCGGCTTCCACCGCCTGCACCACCAAAAAGCGCTGCTTCAATTCCTCGACATCGAGCGTATCGGGGTCAAGTTGCCTGGGCTGCAGGCCGCCCAATTGCGACCACAGGCTCTTCTGCCCCTTGCCCTTCTCCGGGTAATCATAAAATCCCTTGCCGTTCTTGCGGCCGAAACGGCCCTGTTTCTCGACCATCTCGACCAGCATCTTCTTCTGCGCCTGATCGATGGCGTTGGCGCCCAAATCAGCCTCGGTCGCCTTCATGATCTTGAGCACGAGGTCAAGCGCGACCTCGTCGGACAGCGACAGCGGCCCGACCGGCATGCCGGCCATCTTCGCGGTATTCTCGATCATCGCCGGCGGCACGCCCTCCATCAGCATTTCCAGGCCTTCGGCGGTGAAGCGCAGCACACAGCGGTTGGCGAAGAAGCCGCGCGAATCATTGACCACGATCGGCGTCTTGCCGATCGCCCGCACATAGTCCAGCGCGGTGGCGAGCGCGACATCGCCGGTGTTCTTGCCGACGATGATCTCCACCAGCATCATCTTCTCGACCGGCGAGAAGAAGTGAATGCCGATGAACTTGCCCTGGTCCTTGAATTCCTCCGCCAGCGAGTTGATCGGCAGCGTCGAGGTGTTGGAGGCAAAGATCGCATCGGATTTCAAGAGCGGCTGCGCCCTGGCGTAGGTTTCGGCCTTGACCTTGCGGTCCTCGAACACCGCCTCGATGACAAGGTCGCAATCCTTCAGCGCGTTGTAATCGGCGGTCGCGCTGATGCGCGACAGGATGGCGTCGCCGTCCTTTTCCTTGGCGCGGCCCTTCTTGATCAGATCGTCGATCACGGATTTGGCGTGGGCCTTGCCCTTGTCCGCGCTGTCCTGGTCGCGATCGATCAGCACCACGTCGATGCCGGCACGCGCCGAGACGTAGCCGACGCTGGCGCCCATGAAGCCGGCGCCGATTACGGCCAGTTTCTTCACCTTGGTCGGCGGCACATTCGGCGGCCGGCGGGCGCCCTTGTTCAATTCCTGCATCGACAGGAACAGGCTGCGGATCATCGCGGCCGCTTCCTTGCTGCGCAGGATCTTCGTGAAGTAGCGCGACTCGACCCGCAACGCGGCGTCGATCGGTAGCTGCAGGCCCTCATAAACGCACTGCATGATGGCGCGCGCCGCCGGATAATTGTCGTAGGTCTCGCGACGGAAGATCGCGTTGCCGGCCGGAAACATCATCATGCCGGCCTTGGAATAGACCGGGCCGCCCGGCAGCTTGAAACCCTTTTCATCCCAGGGCGCGACCGCTTTGCCGCCGCCCTTGATCCAGTCCTTCGCCGCCTGGATCAGATCCGCGGCGGGAACGATGGCGTCGATCAGTTTCAGCGCCTTGGCCTTGTCGAGATTGATCGCCTCGCCCTTCAGCAGCAGTTGCATCGCATCCTGCGGCGGCACGATCCGCGGCACGCGCTGGGTACCGCCGGCGCCGGGGAACAGCCCGACCTTGACTTCGGGCAGGCCAAGACGGGTCCTCGGATTTTCGGCGGCGACGCGGTAATGGCACGACAGCGTCAGTTCAAAACCGCCGCCGAGCGCAAGCCCGTTGATGGCAGCGACCCACGGTTTGCCGGAAGTCTCGATCGAACGGAACACCTGCGAGAAACGGCGGCTCTGCTCGAACAGCGACTGGTTGGCCGCCTCCTCGCCCTTGGCCTTCAGCACCTCGGCATAGAGGCGGCTCATGCCTTCCAGCATGGACAGGTCGGCGCCGGCGGACAACGCCTCCTTGCCCGAGGTGATGACGACGCCCTTGACCGCGCTGTCGGCGGAGGTCTGCTTCACAATCGCTTCGAGTTCGTTGGTCGAGGTCTCGTCGAGCACATTCATCGAACGGCCCGGCGTGTCCCAGGTCACCAGCGCAATGCCGTCGGCGTCGGTCTCGATCTTGAAGTTCCTGAAGGCCATGTTGTCGCTCCCAGTTCGAAGATGCCGCTATGCGGGTTTTGCTGCTGCGCTCAAGTTTGGCAAAAATTCTTCTCCCCTCCCCCTTGCGGAGAGGGGGCGGGGGTGGGGGTCCGCTGGCGAGTTCACGCTTGTGGCTACCCCCCTCCCCGACCCTCCCCCGCAAGGGGGGAGGGAGTAGAGCTCGTCAAACCCGTTCGATGATGGTCGCGGTGCCCATGCCGCCGCCGATGCACAGCGTGACCAGCGCAGTCGATTTGTTGGTGCGTTCGAGTTCATCGAGCACGGTACCGAGGATCATCGCGCCGGTGGCGCCGAGCGGATGGCCGAGCGCGATCGCGCCACCATTGACGTTGATCCTGGCGGTGTCGATGTCGAAGGCCTGGATGTAGCGCAACACTACCGAGGCGAAGGCCTCGTTCAATTCGAACAGGTCGATGTCCGACAGCTTCATGCCGGACCGCTCCAGCACTTTCCGCGTCACATCCACCGGCCCGGTCAGCATCATCGCCGGCTCGGAACCGATATTGGCGAAGGCGCGA
>JBDTKD010000316.1:0-5390 GCA_039935515.1 Bradyrhizobium sp. | reverse complement strand
CAGAACATGATTTACACCTCGGGCACGACCGGGAACCCGAAAGGAGTGAGGCGCGATGCGCCGACGCCGGAGCAGGCCGCGTCGGCGGAACGAATGCGGGCGCTGATCTACGGCCTCAGGCCCGAGGCGCGAACGCTGCTGCCGGGACCGCTGTATCATTCCGCGCCCAATTCCTTCGGCCTTCGGTCCGGCCGTCTCGGCGGTGCGCTGGTGCTGATGCCGCGGTTCGATGCCGAGGAGTTTCTTCGGCTGATCGAGGCGGAACGGATCGACACTATCTTCATGGTGCCGACCATGTTCATCCGGCTGATGAAGCTGCCGGAACCGGTTCGCGGCAAGTACGACATGTCCTCGCTGCGGCATGTGATCCATGCCGCCGCGCCCTGTCCGGCCGACGTCAAGCGCGCGATGATCGCGTGGTGGGGGCCGGTGATCCATGAATTCTACGGCTCGACCGAGTCCGGCGCCGTGACCTTCGCCAATTCCGAGGATGCGCTGAAGAAGCCGGGCACGGTCGGCAGGATCGCGCCGGGCGCTGAACTGCGGTTTGTCGGCGACGACGGCAGACTGTTGCCGCAAGGCGAAATCGGCGAAATCTATTCGCGCATCGCCGGTAACCCGGATTTCACCTATCGCAACAAGCCCGAGAAGCGAGCCGAGATCGAGCGCGATGGTTTTATCACCTCGGGGGACGTCGGTTATATCGACGCGGACGGCTACGTCTTCATCTGCGACCGCAAGCGCGACATGGTGATTTCCGGCGGCGTCAACATCTATCCGGCCGAAATCGAGGCGGTGCTGCATGCCATTCCCGGGGTGCACGATTGCGCGGTGTTTGGCATCCCCGACGATGAATTCGGCGAGGCACTGATGGCGGTGGTGGAGCCGCAGCCAGGCGTGATGCTCGACGTCGCGGACGTCCGCGCCCAGCTCAAGGTCGCGCTTGCCGATTACAAGGTGCCGAAACACGTCGAAATCCACGGCAATTTGCCGCGCGAGGATTCCGGCAAGATCTTCAAGCGGCGCCTGCGCGATCCCTATTGGGAGCGGGCAGGGCGACGGATCTAGGATGCGGCGCGTGCCGGACGCATGCGCCTCTTTCTTGACCTTGCGCTGCGGCGAAAAAGTTGCAGACTCCGGTTTGCCGGGCCATTTCTGGAGCTGTCAGCCATGTCTTCCGAGATCATGTCTTCCCAGATCAAGCCCTCAGAGGTGGCCGACACCGACCTTCGCTCCAATCGCACCGACGAAGCCCTGGCGCTGGAAGCCGACGCCCGGCTGCGCACGGATATCAGGCTGCTCGGGCGAATTCTCGGCGACACCGTGCGCGATCAGGAAGGCGCCGATGTGTTCGATCTGGTCGAGCGCATCCGGCAGACCTCCATCCGGTTCCATCGGGATAACGACAGGCCGGCAAGGCGCGAGCTGGAAATCATCCTCGACAGCATGTCGACCAGCGAAACCGTCCGCATCGTGCGCGCCTTCAGTTATTTTTCGCACCTCGCCAATATCGCCGAGGATCAGAACAATATCCGGCAGATGCGCGCGCGCAGCAATGCCGGCGGATCGCCGCGGCCGGGAACGCTGGCGCTGACGCTGTCGCACGCGCATGCGGCGGGCTTCAGCACCGCCGATCTGCGCCGGTTTTTCGCCGAAGCGCTGGTCAGCCCGGTTCTGACCGCGCATCCGACCGAAGTTCGCCGCAAGAGCACCTTCGATCGCGAAATGGAAATCGCGGCGCTGCTCGATCGGCGAGAACGCGTTCAGATGACGCCGGAAGAAATCGAGGCGAGCGACGAGCAGTTGCGCCGCGCGGTGCTGACGCTGTGGCAGACCAATTTGCTGCGGCGTACCAAGCTCACCGTGCTCGATGAGGTCGCCAACGGGCTCTCGTTCTACGACTACACCTTCCTGCACGAGGTGCCGCGGCTGCACTGCGCGCTGGAGGACCGCTTGAACGCAGCCGAGCCGGGCGAGGCCGGCGATCTGGCCTCGTTCCTCAAGATCGGAAGCTGGATCGGCGGCGACCGCGACGGCAATCCTTTTGTGACGGCGGATGTCTTGCGCGGCACCCTGCGTCTGCAGTCGAGCCGCGTGCTGCAGTTCTATCTCGAGCAACTGCACGCGCTCGGTGCCGAACTGTCGCTGGCGGCGCATCTTGCCGATGTCTCGGAGGATCTGCGGGCGCTCGCCGAGCGCTCGCCCGATACCTCGCCGCATCGTAGCGGCGAGCCCTATCGCCTGGCGGTGTCCGGCATCTATGCCCGTCTAACCGCGACCGCGGTGCGGCTCGACGTGGAGACCATGCGGCAGCCGGTCGGCGAAGCGGCGGCCTATGCCAGCGCGAGGGAATTCAAGGCCGATCTCGATGTCCTCGACCGCTCGCTGGTCGCGAACCAGTCGGGCGTGATCGCACGCGGACGGCTACGGCTGCTGCGCCGCGCTTTGGATTGCTTCGGCTTCCATCTCGCCAGCCTCGACATGCGGCAGAACTCTGCGGTGCACGAGCGCACCATTGCCGAGTTGCTGGATGCGGCGAAGCCGGGCACCTCCTACCTGGCCTTGAATGAAGACGCGCGGATTGCGCAACTTGCCGCCGAGCTGCGCAACGCGCGGCCGCTGAATTCGATGTTCGTGAAATACAGCGAGGAGACGGTCGGCGAGCTGGACGTGTTCCATGCCGCTGCGGAAGCCCACGCCAGATTCGGCTCCGACGTCATTCCCCAATGCATCATTTCCATGAGCGAGGGCGTCTCCGATCTGCTCGAGGTCGCGCTGCTGCTCAAGGAGGTGGGCCTGGTCGATCCGTCCGGCCGCAGCGCCGTCAACATCGTGCCGCTGTTCGAGACCATCGACGATTTGCAGGCCTGTGCCGCCATCATGGACCGGTTGCTGTCGCTGCCGGAATACCGCCGTCTGGTCGACAGCCGGGGCGGCGTGCAGGAAGTGATGCTCGGCTACTCCGACAGTAACAAGGATGGCGGGTTCGTCACCTCTGGCTGGGAGCTCTACAAGGCGGAAATCGGCCTGATCGGCGTGTTCGAGCGCCACTGCGTTCGCTTAAGGCTGTTCCACGGCCGCGGCGGCTCCGTCGGCCGTGGCGGCGGCCCGAGCTATGACGCCATCATCGCCCAGCCGGGCGGCGCGGTGAACGGCCAGATCCGCATCACCGAACAGGGCGAAATCATCTCCAGCAAATATTCCAACGCCGAGGTCGGCCGCGGCAATCTGGAGATTCTGGCCGCCGCCACGCTGGAGGCCAGCCTGCTGCAGCCGCGCCAGAGCGCGCCGCGCGCGGAGTATCTGGAAGCCATGGAGCAATTGTCGGCGCTCGCCCTCCGGGCCTATCGCGGGCTGGTCTATGAGACCGAAGGCTTTGTCGATTATTTCTGGGCCTCGACGGTGATCACCGAAATCGCCACGCTCAACATCGGCAGCCGGCCGGCGTCACGCAAGAAAACCCGCGCCATCGAGGATCTGCGCGCCATTCCCTGGGTGTTCAGCTGGGCGCAGTGCCGGCTGATGCTGCCGGGCTGGTACGGCTTCGGCAGCGCGGTGGAGACGTGGATCGCCGAGCATCCCGACCAGGGCATGCCGTTCCTGAGAGAACTCTATCGCGAGTGGCCGTTCTTCCGCACCCTGTTGTCGAACATGGACATGGTGCTGGCGAAGAGTTCGATCGCGATCGCCTCGCGCTATGCCGAACTGGTGCCGGATGCGGCGCTGCGCGAAAACATCTTTGGGCGTATTCGCCGCGAATGGCACAATTGCATCGAGAGCCTGCTCGATGTCATGGGGCAGGAGCGCCTGTTGCAGAGCAATCCGCTGCTGGAGCGTTCGATCCGCAACCGCTTTCCCTACCTCGATCCGCTCAATCACGTGCAGGTCGAGCTGCTGAAGGAACACCGCGCCCAAAATCCCGACGAGCAGATCCTGCGCGGCATCCAGATCACCATCAACGGCATTTCGGCGGGCCTGCGCAACAGCGGGTGAGAGCAACTTTCACCCGTCATTGCGACCGCGGTGCTACGGCGTTTTCCAGTTCACTCGAACCATTGTTGCTTCTCCTGCGGCCTCATGGTTCGAGACGCGCGCGGGCGCGCTCCTCACCATGAGGGTTTAGTATTGCGCCTGCGAGACCTCATCCTGAGGAGCAGCGCGAAGCGATGCGTCTCGAAGGATGAAGCTATCGAGATGGAAGTTGCGTTACTAGATCGCATCCCAGTTGAAGACATCCGCCGAGCGGTCGAGCTTGTAGAACGACGGCTTCAGCGCGGGCATGCCGTGCTCGGCGATGGTCTGCGGGGTCCAGCCTTCGGCGCGGTGGACCGATCGCAATGGGCGGGACTGGCTCATCAGGAAGATCTCGTTCAGGCGCACCGCAAAGATCTGTCCGGTGACGTCTTTGGCGGCGTCGCTGAGCAGAAACGCGCAGATCGGCGCGATCTTTTCCGGGCCCATCTGCTGGATCTTGGCGACCCGGGCTTTCTCCGCTTCGGTCTCGGTCGGGATGGTCCCGATCAGCCGGCTCCAGGCGAAGGGCGACACGCAGTTGGAGCGGACATGAAATCGTTCCATATCGAGCGCGATCGACTTCGACAGTCCGACAATGCCGAGCTTTGCCGCGGCGTAGTTGGCCTGGCCGTAATTGCCGACCAAACCGGAGGTCGAGGTGAAATGCACGAACGCGCCGCTTTCCTGCTCTCGGAACAGCCTCGCCGCGGCGTGCGACACATAGAACGAGCCCATCAGATGAACCTTGATGACGGACTCGAAGGCATCGATGCTCATGTGGTGGAAGATGGCGTCGCGCAGGATGCCGGCGTTGTTGACGACGCCGTCGAGCCTGCCGAAGCTGTCGATCGCGGTTTTGACGATTCTGCTGGCCGGGATCGCCTCGGCCACGGTTTCGAAATTCGCCACCGCCGTGCCGCCGCGCTTCCTGATTTCCTCGACGACCTCTTCGGCCGGCGCCGCGCTTGAGCCGGAGCCATCGGCGGCGCCGCCGGGATCGTTGACCACCACCTTGGCGCCTTCAGCGGCGCATAACAGCGCGATCTCGCGCCCGATGCCGCGTCCGGCGCCGGTGACGATGACGGATTTGCCTTCGAGCGATTTGGCCATGATTGCCTCCCGTTGTTTCCTTGTCATTCCGGGGCGCGCCTCTTGGCGCGAGCCCGGAATCCATACTCCCGATCGCGGTTATGGATTCCGGGTCTGCGCCAACAGGCGCATCCCGGAATGACGAGTGTCACCGTTCGTTGGTAAAAATGATCGTCCCCGACGCCGCAAACATGCCGCCGACACCGTGGCAGACCGAGATCCTGGCGCCCGGCACCTGCGCCGGGGCGATGCCGCGCATCTGCCGCACGCTCTCCTGCAGCGCGTAC
>JBDTKD010000315.1:0-3606 GCA_039935515.1 Bradyrhizobium sp. | reverse complement strand
CCTCATTCGATGCGGCGCAGATCGATGATCATCTCGATCCCGCTATTTTGCCAAGCGTCGTGTTGATGAATCCGCCATTCTCGGCTGTTGCGAACGTCGATCGCCGCATGGCTGACGCTGCGCTCCGCCATATTTCCTCGGCATTGGCGCGCTTGGCCGTAGGCGGTCGTTTGGTCGCGATTACGGCTGCGAGCTGCGCGCCCGACAATCCCGCATGGACGGACGCCTTCATCGCCTTGCAGGAACGCGGGCGCGTCGTGTTCTCGGCCGCCATTGACGGCGCGGTCTTTGCAAAGCACGGCACCAACATCGACACGCGCTTGACCGTGGTCGACAAGGGGCCTGCGGACGATGCGACGGCGTTTCAGCCGTCCCCTGGCATGGCGCCTGATGTCGGTACGCTGCTCGGCTGGATTGCCGATAAAATTCCACCAAGGCTGCCGGTTCTTGCTTCCGCTGCCGTTCCCGCGACCGCAGGTCCGGTCATTCCGCGAACGGTGCGCGCCTATCCGATGCGCCCGGCCTCCGCATTACCTCCGACCATGGAGTCCGAGGCGATCGAACTCGCCTACGAAACAGTGGCGTGGAAGCCGGTCGAGCATGGCCGCATCACCGAAGCGCTCTATGAGCAGTACGGGCTGCAGTCGATCCGTATTCCCGGAGCGCAGACGCATCCGACCATGCTGGTGCAATCGGCGGCCATGGCTTCGGTCGCACCGCCCATTCCTTCCTACCGGCCGCACCTCCCCGTCAATGTCGTGTCCGACGGCTTGCTGTCTGATGCGCAGCTTGAATCCGTCATCTATGCCGGCGAAGCCCATAACGGCTATCTCGCGGGATCATGGACTGTCGATGAGACGTTCGATGTGGTCTCGGCCGCGTCCGATGACGCCGACAGTGCCGTCCGGTTCCGACGTGGCTGGTTTCTCGGTGACGGCACGGGCGCCGGCAAGGGCCGCCAGGTCGCCGGCATTCTGCTCGACAACTGGCTCAAGGGCCGGCGTCGCGCGGTCTGGGTCTCAAAATCCGACAAGCTGATCGAGGACGCCCAGCGTGACTGGTCGGCCCTCGGTCAGGAACGATTGCTGATCACGCCGCTGTCGCGTTTCCGTCAGGGCACACCGATCCGGCTCGGGGAAGGCATCCTTTTCACGACCTACGCCACGCTACGGTCCGACGCCCGCGAAGACAAGGTTTCGCGGGTAAAACAGATCGTTGAATGGTTGGGCAGGGATTTCGACGGTGTCATCATCTTCGACGAGAGCCACGCCATGCAGAATGCCGCCGGTGGCAAGGGCGAACGCGGCGATCAGGCGGCTTCGCAGCAGGGCCGCGCAGGCCTGCGGCTTCAGCATGCTTTGCCGAATGCGCGCGTGGTCTATGTCTCGGCAACAGGCGCTACCACGGTACACAACCTCGCCTATGCGCAGCGGCTCGGCCTTTGGGGCGGCGAGGATTTCCCGTTCGCCACCCGCGCCGAATTCGTCGAAGCCATCGAAGCGGGCGGCGTCGCGGCCATGGAAGTGCTGGCGCGCGATCTCAAGGCACTCGGTCTCTATGCGGCCCGCTCGCTCTCCTATGATGGCGTCGAATACGATCTGGTCGTGCATACGCTGAGCGACGAACAGATTCGCATCTACGATGCCTATGCAGGTGCATTCGGCATCATCCATAACAATCTCGACGCGGCGATGCGGGCGGCCAATATCACAGGCGCAACCGGAACATTGAATGCGCAGGCCAAGTCCGCCGCGCGTTCCGCCTTTGAAAGCGCCAAGCAGCGCTTCTTCAACCACCTGATTACCGCCATGAAGACCCCGTCGCTGATCGCGGCCGTCGAGCGCGATCTTGGGGCGGGACACGCCGCCGTGATCCAGATCGTCTCGACCGGCGAGGCCTTGATGGAACGGCGGCTCGCCGAAATTCCGACCGAGGAATGGGGCGACGTCCAGGTCGACATCACGCCGCGCGAATACGTCCTGGATTATCTCGCGCACAGTTTTCCGACCCAGCTCTATGAGCCCTTCACCGACAGCGAAGGTAATCTGTCGTCGCGGCCAGTCATCCGCGACGGCCAGCCGGTGCAATGCCGGGAGGCCGTTAAGCGCCGCGACCGACTGATCGAGAAGCTGGCCGCGCTGCCGCCAGTCCACGGCGCGCTCGACCAGATCGTGCAGCGTTTCGGCACCGAATTGGTGGCCGAAGTCACCGGCCGCTCGCGGCGGATCGTTCGCAAGATCGGGTCAAATGGCGTCGATCGTCTCGCCGTCGAAAATCGTGCCGCATCAGCCAATCTCGCCGAGACCCAGGCGTTTATGGATGACGACAAGCGCATTCTCGTATTCTCGGAGGCTGGCGGCACCGGACGCAGCTATCATGCGGAACTCTCGGCGAAGAACCGCCGCCTCCGCGTTCACTATCTGCTGGAAGCCGGATGGAAGGCGGACGCCGCCATACAGGGATTGGGCAGAACAAACCGCACCAACCAGGCGCAGCCCCCGCTGTTCCGGCCCATCGCGACCAACGTCAAGGCCGAGAAGCGATTTCTCTCGACCATTGCGCGGCGTCTCGACACCCTCGGCGCCATCACCAGAGGCCAGCGTCAGACCGGCGGGCAGGGGCTCTTCAAATCCGAGGACAATCTGGAGAGTCACTATGCCCGCGACGCGCTCCGGCAGCTCTACGTTCTTCTTGTCATGGGCAAAGTGCAGGATTGTTCGCTTGGGGTGTTCGAAGATGCCACAGGTCTAAAGCTTACAGATATGAACGGCCTCAAGGACGAACTGCCGCCGATCACGACCTTCCTGAACCGGCTGTTGGCACTCACGATCGATCTGCAGAACATTCTGTTCATGGCGTTCGAGCAGTTGCTCACCGCCCGCATCGAAGGCGCGGTAGCCAGCGGTACCTATGATGTGGGTCTGGAGACGCTGACCGCCGAGAGCTTCACCATCACCGATCGACAGACCATCTACACCCATCCCGGCACCTCGGCCGAGACCCGTCTGCTGACCATCATCCGGCGTGATCGCAACCGGCCGGTCGCGCTTCAAGAGGCATTGGATCGTCTTTCCGATCCGCGGGCCACGCTGCTGGTCAACGGCCAGTCGGGGCGTGCCGCCGTGCAGGTGCCGGCGCGCAGCCTTATGACCGACGACGGTGAGGTCGAGCGCCGCGTGCGGCTCGTTCGCCCGATGGAGTATCCAACGCTTGCGCTGGCGACGATGCCGCAGACCCATTGGCGGGTAACCGACCGCGACACCTTCGCCCGCGCATGGGCAGCCGAGGTCGCCGAGGTACCTGACTTTACTGACAGTGAGATCCATATCGTCTCGGGATTATTGTTACCGATCTGGAAGCGCCTGCCCAACGAATCGACGCGAGTCTACCGGCTCCAGCTCGATACCGGCGAGCGCATCATCGGGCGCAAGGTACCGCCGGTCTGGGTCGCGGGCGCGCTAGCGACGGAGGGTTCGACGCTGACGCCGGATGCCGCCTTCGCAGCATTGATGGACGGGAAGACCGTGCTCGATCTCGCCGAAGGGCTGCAGCTTCGTCGCGTCCGCGTCATGGGCGCCCAACGCATCGAACTCACAGACTTTTCCG
>JBDTKD010000314.1:0-14678 GCA_039935515.1 Bradyrhizobium sp. | reverse complement strand
CGCGCTACCGCCGGGTTGCTCGGTTTGTGGACGAGCTTTTCAGCGGCGTCGACAAACTGCGGACGGCCGGCTTCAATCCAAAATGGAAGGAAGTCAATCTGGCCACACGGGCCCCCGGCCTGGAGCGTTTTCAGGCCGCTCAGGATTGGCTTGATCAGGCCAACCCCAAGCTGAGCGGGCATGGATGATGCGCACCTTCACCACTGCCATTGCTCTCTCGATTGTCAGCGGCGCCGCTTGCGCTCAATCTGCAAATAGCGGACTCGAAGGGCTCGAATCGTGTTTTCAAGCCGCTCGCCTCTCTGATGCGATCTGCATGAACCTGTCGAATGCCCCCGCTCAGCAGGTGGACTGCTTTCAGAAGGGACGCGCGGCGCAGCTCGAATGTTTGCAGCACGTTCCCTCGGGAACCTCGGCCCGATCCATGGTGCCAGAAAAGCCAACCGGCACCGACGCGTCACAAGCGCCTCGCGGTCTGGTTCAGTCGGACATGCCCCAAGCTATGCCGCCGAACGCTGCCAGCGCCCCGACTGTAGGACGTGCCGACCCGGTGGTTTCGCCAGCCATGCCGGCAACAGCGGTTTCGCCGGGAAAATCCACTACAAATGCCAGCGCTGACGAGGCGACCGGCACCATCTCGCCGAAGCCGCCATCTCCCATTCGGCCAGAACTGCCAGCGGTCGTCTCGCGCGACCGGCCTGCCCCTGCCGTCTCCGCCAACCGGCCTGCTCGGACTCTTGATATCCCTGCGAAGCCATCAACTGAGAATTGGGTCGTCAGTGAAACGAGTTCACCCATTGACTACAGCCCGCTGGTCACGGCGCAAATCCGCGCACGGTGGAGTGAGAAAAACGCACCCGACAGTCTCATACTTCGCTGTCGTCAATCCCATGTCGAACTTCTGCTAGGCATCGCGGCAGCGGCGCGCGTTGCACCGCGTAGCGACATTCAAGTCAGCTATCAGCTCAATGACCAATCCTTCGTCAAACAACAGTGGATTGCGTCAGCTGACGGAAAGACAGCCAGCTACCCGGACGATGCTGCTGCACTCTTGCGATCGCTACCGGAGGGCGCCCGATTGACGATCGACATGTTCGATGGCTCAGGCCCTGGCCGCAATGCGATGTTCCAACTCACGGGATTGGATGCCATTCGGCGCAAAATAGAACTGGCATGCAAATCGCTGTCGGGCAGATTTTCCTCAGAGAAGCGTTGAATCAAGCTCGATATCAAGGGCGCAGGTAGCTCCATCCCTTTTCCTGCAGTTCCACCACCCTCACGGCACCTGACGGGACGAGGACGGCTTCAGACAGCAGGTTGATTGGATGGCCCTCTGTCTTCTCCATACCTTGCTTGGTGTTGTTGCACGCGGAAAACTGGATCGTGCTGGGGAATGCATGATCCTTCAATCGCTTGATACGGTCCTGTACCGGTGAGCTATCGGTTCGCAGCATGTGCAGACCGGGACCAAAGGCGACGACATCCAGAGTTACGTCCTGACCTTTGGCGCGATAATAGTCGATAATGTTGGTGGCGTTGTTCAAAGCAAGGTTCATGACGGCCGGATCGTTCTGGTCGACCTGGATAATCATGCGGTGAACCTTGCGCAGCACGTGAGCTTGAGGTTTCGAAGCCGCAACCTTCGGAGGAGCAACGCCCTGGGCATGACTTGCCGAGATCAGGCAAACCAGACCGCACGCCATCAAATGACACAATCCGCGCATGCGATGTTTCCTTCGAAAGGCAAATTTGCAAAGAAAGCGAACCAGAGTGAAATCGCTTAATCAAGAAGATTCGGACCGCACCCTCAGACCGGGCTCGCCCTACGTTGAGCGAAACCCCGATAGGCCTGAGATTGGTGCAGGTTCTCCCAGGGGAACCGTCCCAAGTGCTGCGCGTGCGTCGCCGGACTATGCTCGTCTCACTTTATCTTTGGCCCGCCGAAATTCGATTCCAAGAAACCCGGAAGCAGAACCCGCCTCCAGCCCAGGTCCTGAGACCATGTCATGCGTACCGGCACGCCGACGTAAGCTTCGCTCTGGGATCGGCGGACCTGAAACGATTCTATCATCCGACGTTCGCAGAGCGCCGGCCACATGGACCTCGGCCAAGATGGCCTTGACCCGAAAGACGTCGAGAGGATGCCATGCCGGCGTACATCGCGATCGCAACCTTCGCCGCATTTTGATGCGTTTCCACTGCTCGTTCTCCCGCCGAGCGCTATCGCGCTTGTGTAATGACACCGGACTTCCTAGCAAATTCCCGACGGGTGGCCATTTCGCGAAGCAGCGTGATGCGACGATGCTGCGCCGACTGCATCAACTGGTCGAACAAGCCGAACGGTTGCTGCGCCTGGGCAAAAACCTCCGCGTTGATCGCTGCGCTGTCAAAGCCATTTCGCTCCAGCCGCTCTCATTGCCGGAATGATGCAGCTGGTGATGGTGCTCGCGGGGTGCGGACGAATCTGATGACCGGCGAACAATCTCGACAACTCAAAATCGGCGACCGCGTTTGCTGGGAACTGAGCACGACTGATCTTGGCACAATCGTTGATGTCGCTTGGAGTGGAGTCACGATCAAGTGGGATGACGGCCACACCGTATCGGTCCGGCATAACGACATGGTGAGGGTTGAGCGCGTGCTCGCGAATTTGGTTTGAAATGTCACCGGACGTTATGCGGCATGTTGGTAACCAGGTTAAAGCCGCGGCTTGCTTTACGCCCAGACCGCTCACGACCGGGGCTAGCCGGCTTGAAAACGGGGCCCGGCCACTCGTGAGTCCATGCAGCCGATCCGATGCCTCCCGGTCTCAGAGACGTATAAGGATGACGCCGGTGACAACCCTGACTGCGCCCACCAATCGAGGCAAGCGGATGACCGGTCCGAGATGACCATGATGCCTAAACATCGCGGGCTCGGCGCGGATAGCGGTCTCCAAACTCCAGCCCTGAAGAACCTATAGGTCAATCAAGCCACCGTCGACGAACAGTTCGGCGCCGGTGGTGTAAGTCGCATCGGCGGCAAGGTAGAGGGCTGCGGCGGCGACTTCGGCTGCGGTGCCGGTGCGGCCGAGCGGAATGCGGGTCTTGGCCCCCTCGATGAAGTTGTCTTTCTGAGCCGGTGTGAGGCCGCCTTTGTCGAGGATTGGGGTGATGATCGGACCGGGGCTGATGGTGTTGACCCGGATGCCGCGCGGCGTCAGCTCCTTGGCGATGGTGCGGCCGAACGAACGCAGCGCCGCCTTGGTCGAGCCGTAGATTGTGCTGCCTCCCAGGCCGCCGTTCGCGCCCGCCACCGAAGCGGTCAGGATGATCGCGCCCCCGTCTGGAATGATCGGGATGGCGTGCTTGACCAGGAAGAATGCGCCCTTGACGTTGATGTCGAACTGGCTGTCGTAGAAGGCCTCATCGACCTGCGCGATCGGCGCGAACTTGGCGATGCCGGCGTTGACGAACAGAACGTCGATCCGGCCGTGTTTGGCCTTGACCTGGTCGGCCAGGGCCTTGGTGGCGGCCACGTTGCCCGCGTCCGAGACCAAGACCTCGACCCCAGGCAGCGCCGCCTTGGCCGCTTCGACCGATCGCGCGCTGGAGCCGGTAACGACTACCGTGGCGCCTTCGGATTGAAAAAGTTTGGCGGTCTCCGCACCGATACCGCTGGTGCCTCCGCTGATGAGAGCGATCTTGCCATCGAGCTTGGCCATGAAAGGTTTCCTGACTAGAGTGGGTTGCCGTGTCCGAGAGATGGGGGTGCTCGATGGCGCGAGCAATGGCGCCGGCGGCGGACTTTTGCGGGCAGCGGCAATGATCCTCAGAAAGGGCCGCTCCTTGGCGCCAACCCTGTCATCGACCGTGAGAAGGCGAAAGTTAGGCTGCTGATCAGTGCTCAAGGCGAAAGGGAAATGACGTTGTCTCTGACCGAACAGCTAGAACACCTGGCCAAGCGCGTGCTCAGCGACGGGGAAAATCGCCGAGATCGGGAAAGTCTTGTCGCTGTGCGACCTTCCGAGATGAGCGTGAACGCAAATGGGCATACCTCCGGGCCATCAGAAAAGCTCGCCTGGTCGAACTCGGGCTGAAGGCGAAGAAATGAGCGAGCCGCTCCGGTGAAGATTCGGCGATCAATTTTGCACATCCACGATCGCCAGTGGCCCGCGGCTGCCTCAATTGGGCTCAGAACCAAGAGCGCTTTTTTCTTTTTCGTATGAGAGGAATTGAAAATGAGAGTCCTCGTTGCCTGCTTGATCCTGCTGACGATCGCGACGCTATCCCCAGTCCTCGCTGAAACATGTAGTTTTGCAGTCGTCCACTGTAAGCAACAGGGTATCAGACACTCAGACAGAGAGGAAAAATGCGCCGCAGCGGGTGCACAATGCATTCGAACCGGAACGTTTATCGGTCCCTATACCGGCAGGGTGATACACGGATTTACGAAACAGTAGATCCGCCGCCTGGTCGAGCTCGGGCTGAAGGCGAAAGCCAAAGGTCTAATTTTTCTGAGGCGCATCAACGCAATATCGGACATTGTTCGAACGGGGCGGATCATGAGATCCGGCGCCTGTAGGTCCTGGATTGAAAGGCGCGGGCGAAATGAGCGCGGAACAGATCCGAGAGCTTGAAAAAATGAGCCAGGAACTGGTATCGGTGGCTCGTAAGCTGCCGCACGGACGAGACCGCGAAACAGTCCTTCAGGAGATCCGTGAATTTCGGGCCAAGATATCTGAGTTAAAGGGCCACACTGAAAGGCTCAAGGCGAAAAAATGATCGGCTTACGACTTGCGATCAAGCGGTGGATGCTCTTAAAGATCGAAATTGGTGGGCAGCATGACCACGTCGCGAATTGTCATGTGGCGTGGCCGCGTCAGCATGAACGTCACCACCTCAGCCACTTCGCTGGCCTCCAGCAGGCTTCCCGACTCCCTGGCTTGCTTCAGCTTCTCCGGCGGCCAGTCCGCGAGCAGTGCGCTGATGACGGGGCCCGGCGAGATCGAGCCCACGCGAATGCCGTGCTTGAACACCTGGCGCCGCACGGTCTGGACAAAGCAGTTGATCGCCCATTTGGACGACGCATAGACCGGCTCCCACGGCGTCGGAAAATGGGCCGCCAGCGAACTCGTGACGATGATGTCGCCGGTCCGGCGCTCGATCATGTGAGGCAGCACGTCGTGCACATTCTTCATCACGACGTTGACATTCAAGTTCAGCATCCGGTCGATAGCCGCAGTGTCGGCATCGACCAGGTCGCCGCCGACATACGTACCGGCATTTGCATGCAAGATGTCGAGCTGGCCTGCCTTCTCCAGCACTCTCGGCAGCAGCGTCGCGCAGTCCCTTGGGTCGAGCAGATCGATGACCAGCGGGATCACGGCATCGCCGTACTTGCTGCCGAGCGCCTTCAGCGCCGCCGCGTCGCGGTCGACCATCACGACGCGCGAGCCTGCGGTCAACATCGCCTCGGTGCTGGCCAATCCGATGCCCGACGCAGCCCCGGTCACGGCGGCAACCTTGCCTTCCAATTCTCTCGCCATGGTCTCCACCTTGCTGAGGGTCACCCCAACACGCGCCGCACTATAGCAATCCTGCCGGGCTTGTCGGGGACAAAGCACGGCCGCCTGGCGGCGTTCCCCGCCGCAAGCATCCCGCTCGGGTTGCGCCGCCGTCTCTCAAAAGCACCCTTTGTCGAGGTCAAGAGCGGCGGGTGCCGCGTGAGCCGTCCTATAAATTGATCTGCTCTTTCGCAAGAACGTGCTGCACAGCGGGACCGAGGTCGGTAGGCCCAATTGTCAGTTTCGGGTCACGCCGCGCCATCGCGCGAAAAGGCATCAGCGTCGGATTGTCGCGTGGCTAGTCGAACGGCTTGACCAATTGCGGTGTAGCATTTCCGAGATGGAGCGAGGTAACATCCGGGGATGAAAGAGTCGTCTCCTGTCAACGAAAGCCTTCTGAGGCAGCGCCTCACCGAGCTCGGAACGACAGCGAGCTGGGCGCCGCATATCCTTTCGGGCCTCGAACGTTTTGTCCGCACCGCCGGCGACTACGATCTCTTTCGCGTCAATCCTATCCAATACGCGACCGCTAACGGCCTGAGCGAGGCTCAAGCAATCGAGCTGTTTGTGCACGCCGCGAAGGTGGGCCTGTTCGAGATGCAGTGGCTGCTCATCTGCGCCTATTGCCCGCAGGTCGCGGGCAGTTTCCGAGAGCTGGACCAGGTTCATCCACGCTTCCAGTGCGAGTTCTGCAACGCGCTCAACGATGTCGCGCTTGACGACTACATCCAGGTCACCTTTACGGTCTCGAGTACCGTCCGCGACATCGTATTTCGTCATCCTGAGACGCTGCCGGTCGAGGACTACTACCTGCGTTATAACTTCTCCAAGGACTTCAAGGCTCCGCGCGGAATGACGCACGAGCAGCTCGTCGCGGCACTCTCGCGGGGATTTGCCGATATCGAGGCCGATCAGCAGCGGAGCTTCGAATTTGACGTCACGGCCGGCCGTTTCGAGGTGCTCGATCTCAGCCACAAGCTGCTTCTGATTTTCTTCGCGAACGGTGAACCGGCGGAACCCCAGGGGACGCAGGTCCGGCTCGAATCGGGTCGGTTCGTAGTTCCGGATCGGCCTACCGGGCCGAGAGACATGGTGCTTGGCGACGGGCGCTTTGCGTTTCGACAGACGGCCGATCTGAGCCCAGGCAAGCACGTCATTCAGATTGAGAACCGCACGCGCGATCGCGGCCGCTTCTGGTTCCTGCAGTACCCTTCCCAGTTCGAGCCCCATCTGGTCGAGTATGAGCCGTTTCTTTCCGGCAAGCGGCTGCTGCTCACCCCGTGCTTCGGCGAACTCTACAAGACACAACTGGTGGATGAGCGGGAGAGTCTGGCAGTCTCCGACATTACCTATCTGTTCACCGATCTAAAGGATTCGACTCCGCTGTATGAAAGCGTTGGCGACGTGAATGCCTATTTTCTCGTTCGTCAGCACTTCGACATCTTGAACAAGATCATTCGGGAGCGATCCGGCACCATCGTCAAGACGATCGGTGATGCAGTCATGGCTGGCTTCGAGCGTCCACATGACGCCGTTGTTGCCTCCATCGAGATAATCGAAGAACTGTCGCGATTCAACCAAACCGCTTCACGGCCGCTCGGCCTCAAGGTCGGTGTGCACAGGGGCAGGGCCATTGCCGTAAGGCTCAACGACCGGATCGACTACTTCGGACAGGACGTGAATATCGCCGCCCGCGTGCAAGGTCTCGCCGGTGTCAACGAAGTTTGCCTGACAGAAGCGGTAATGGAGGCGCCCGGTGTCAGCGACATCGTCAAGGGACGCCCGGCGTCGCGCGACTACGAGAACTTGAAGGGCATCGGCCAGAAGATGGAAATTCATCGGATTGAAATCTCTCTGGCGCAGAGATGAACCACCGCTGGCCTGCCGCGAAGCGGAGGCCTGTATCCTTGCCGGCCGAGGACCAACTGGAAGCTGCACGGGCTCTGGCCGAGGCGCAGCTCGAGCTGACGCGGATTCGCGAAGCCAAGGCGGCGGCGACGCCGACCGGGCTGGACCAGATGCTGGATCCCGAGACCCTCAAGGAGCCTGTGCGCGCTTGGCCGCTATGAGCGGCTGGCGCTGGGCCGGCGCAAGGCCGCCAGGCGGCGGCTGGACGAGATCGATGGCGGCGCCGAGTGAACTTATCGGTTCGGATAAAAGCGCTGCGCAAGCCGGGAAGCGCCTGATCTGGACGGCCTGGACGCGCGAGGGGCGGACTTGCTGCCCTCACAGGAGCGTTGCAGTCCCATCCCGTCGCTGGCTAAGCACAATGCGCGTTTTGACAAAACGAACCCAATTTGAAGGAACGAGCCGCAATTTTGCGCGGATAGCTCAGGATCGGGGAATCCTGGCTGGGCTTCTGGCACGTCGCAGCAACGAGGCCTCGGTGAGACGGAGCAGAGGAGGCTCGCCCGGGCGTGCCGATCCGGCGTTCAAAGCTCCGTCATCTCGCCCCTGGCCCATTGCTCGCGCAGCTTGAACTTCTGGATCTTGCCCGATCCGGTCAGCGGCATGGCATCGACGGCGAACCAGTGGCGCGGGGTCTTGTGCGGCGCGAGATGCTCGCGCAGATAGTTGAACAGTTCTTCCTTGTCGACGGTCACGCCGGGCGGCGGCCGAATGAACGCCCCGACCACTTCGCCCCATTTGGGGTCCGGCAGTCCGACAACGGCCACGTCTCCCACTGCGGGATGGCGGAACAGGACTTCCTCGAGTTCGCGGGGATAGATGTTTTCGCCACCGCGAATGATCATGTCCTTGAGCCGCCCCTCGATCGTGCAATAGCCCCGGGCGTCCATCGCGCCGAGGTCGCCGGTGTGCAGCCATCCTTCCGGGTCGATCGCCGCCCGGGTCGCAGCCTCGTTCTCGAAGTACCCGTGCATGATGTGATAGCCGCGCGTGCATATCTCACCGATCTCGCCGATCGGGACCGTCTGCCCGGTGTCCGGATTGACGATCTTGACCTCGACATTGGGCATCGGCGTGCCGATGGTCCCGGCCTTGTCGGCGATGCTGTCGGTGGCCCAGGTCATCAAGGCGACCGGCGAGCACTCGGTCTGGCCGAACACGATGGTGAAGGGCGCGCCGAGTTGCTGTTCGAGGGCGGTTACGATCGCCGCCGGCACCGTTGAGCCGCCGGAATAGATCGCCTTGACCGACGAAAGATCGGCTGACGCAAACGACGGATGCTCCATCATCGCGACCAGCATGGTCGGCACGCCGAGCATGGCATTGCAGCGATAGCGTTGCATCAGCTCGATCACGAGCCCGGGGTCGAAGGCCTCGACCAGCACCTGGGTGGCGCGCTGCGACACCGCGCCGATCACGCAGCAGACACACCCGCCGGTATGAAACAGCGGCATGGTGGTGACCTGCACCGCACCGTCGGCGATGCCGGCGCGATCCGCCGTGTGCGCGCCATTGTTGACCAGGCCGCGATGGTGAAGCAGCGCCCCCTTGGGGAAGCCGGTCGTCCCTGACGTGTACTGGATCATCACCGGGTCAGTCGATCGCACGATCGGCAATTCCGGCTTCGCCCTGTCGCCGGATGCCAGAAAGGCGTCCCACTGGTCGAAGCAAATGATCTCCCGCAATTCCGGCAGGCGGGATTGCAGCGCCTGAACCGTCGCCAGCATCGGATTGCCGCGGAATTCCGGCACCACCATGACGCCCGCCGCGCGCGACTGCTTCAGGACATATTCGACCTCGCCCGATCTGAGGCCGGGATTGACGGTGGCCAGAATGACGCCCGCCATCGCGGCGCCAAACTCGGTCATGATCCATTCGGGAATGTTGTGGGCCCAGATCGCGACCCGTTCGCCCGGCTCAAAGCGGGCCCGCAGCGCCCGCGCCGTGCGCAACGACTGCGCATACAGCTCGGCATAGGTCCACTGCCGGCGGTTTGCCGGATCGGGGACGCCGGCGATCAGCGCGACCCGGTCGGGCGCCGTCTCTGCCGCCGATCGCAGCAGTTCGCCCAGCGTGATGTCGCGCACCGCCGGCTCGTTCGCGCCCACCGCATGGGACATTGTCGACATGACCGCCTCCTCCGCAAGACCCCGCATCACGACAGCCTATCCTAAACCTCGAGCCTTTCCTTGGGCACGGTCGAATTTTCACCGAAATCGGCCGGCGACCATTACTCCGCGAGATGAGCGGCGGCGTGGCGACACGTCCTTTGAATGGCCTTGGAACCGTTTGGGCAATGGTGGATTGATTGGGAGACCGCACGCGGGGAGAGTTGCCATGCACCTGCATATTTATCGGGATGAAAGCCGCTCCAGGCATTTCGACTTGATCAGCGGAGGCGAACGCCCAAGGTCTTTTGACCTGGTCCTGGCAATAACGTCGGGCATTTTGGTGGTCGGCTTCGCCTGCGCCGTGATGGTGCCCTTCGTATCGACGGTGCCCGGTTTAACCGCGTGGGTCCGCTAAAGCAGTTTCCACCTCAATGGCTTCATCCTTCGAGACGCATCGCTTCGCGATGCTCCTGAAGGATGAGGTCTCAGACTCTCATGGTGAGGAGCGCGCCTTCGCGCGTCTCGAACCATGAGGCCTCGGGCGCCCTGTGCGTCATGCCGCGCGGCGGAGAGTGAAGGAGGCGGCGCCGGTCGAACGGCTCGCCGGAACCCGCCGGTGCGGAAAATGGGCTGGCGGTGTGGGCAGTCAGATACGAACCGGTCTCGACCCCGAATTCCCTGATAAGACCCGTTTTACAGGGAATTTTCGCCAAAAATTGGCTCGCGCACTTGATCGACCACATTATCGGCATAGATCGCGGGCTCCGCTTCAATGCCGAGCGCGGCCATGGCGTCGAAAACGCGATGAAGCCGATAGTCGCCGGATGCATGATCCGCGGGCCTGGCTGTGTCGCCGCTGAGTCCGCACGTAAACCAAGTGGAAGGGTACCATCGCTTGCGCACTATCTGACTATCGCCGAAAACCACAACTTGACCTTCAGGCCAGGTGAATTGTCGAGCAAATCGATTTTCACGCCATGTAGACGAGCGACAGCGGCGACCAGGCTGAGCCCGAGACCGTTTCCCGGAGTATAGCGACTATGTTCGAGCCGGTAGAAACGCTTGAAGACATGTTCGTATTCTTCGGTGGGAATTCCGGGCCCGTCATCCGCGATCGAGACGACCGGCTTACCATCCACGTTCTCGGCGGCTACAACGACTTGCCCTTCGGCGCGACCATGCTTTATGGCGTTGTCCACGAGATTGGCGATGGCATCGAAGATCAGATCGCGATCTCCGGTCGCCAGCACTTCACGGTCAGCGATGACGGTGAGACGGGTGCCATCCTGTTCGGCTGCGGCATCGTACAACTCGACAACTTCACTAGCGATATCGACTAGGTCCACATTGCGAAAACCATCTTTTCTCGCCTGGGACTCAATTTGTGCAATCCGCGTGATCGATAGAAACATTCGCAAGACAGCATCAAGGTCGCCAATTGTCTCGCCGATCAGCCATTGATCATCCTTGGCCACGCGCTGACCGTGATAGGCCCTCTCCAGTCGCCCGCGCATTCTCGTTAGCGGCGTCCGCAGGTCGTGCGCGACGTTATCGCTCACCTGCTTGATCTCCCCCATCAATGTTTCGATACGGTCCAGCATAAGGTTCAGGTTCTCCGCCACGCGATCCCATTCGTCATTGCTGCCGCGGAGCGGGATACGTTTATCAAGGCCGCTTAGCATGATCGCTCGGCTGGTGGCGTTGATCGATTCAATCCGCCCCACCGTTCGGCGGGTCACCAGGATGCTCGCAACCCCGGCAAGCACAAAAATCAGCGCTACACCCGAGATGACGGCTGCCTTTATCAGATCGGTAAAGCTATCGAGGTCACTGATATCCCTGCCCACCAGCAGGCGATCGCCGCTTGGAAATGTTCCAACCATTGCCCGTATCAGCGGCCGGTTTGTCTCATTGAGCAACCGATGCGCCGCGCGAAACTCTGTCCATCCGCTGGTTTCCGTGACCGTCGGCGGCCAAACCTTGAGGTTGCCGCCCAAGACGGCCAACGAAGGATCGGCGAGAACATACATATCGCCTGAAAAACTACTATCTGCCATGCGCTGCTGTGTCAGGGCGAGCAGCCCTTCGCGTCCCGATCGCTCATAGGCGCCTTGCAGGCTCGAATACTCGAGCATGATGGCACGGTCCGATCGGCCGCGCACATAGGCGGAAGTAGACAAATAGACGTAGCTGAAAATGACCGACACAATCACGCCAAACGTCCCGATCGCAATCAGCGCCAGTTTGAAAGTCGATGATGTTAAGGTCTTAGCCAGGAGCACGGAGACAGTACCCGACACCGCGGACGGTATGGATCAACGGATAAGCTTGCTGGTCATCGACTTTCCGACGCACGCGGCCGACATAGACGTCGATGATATTAGTTGAGGGGTCAAAATGAAGGTCCCAGACGTGCTGCAGCAACATGGCCCGGGATACGATGCAGCCTTCGTTGCGCACCAAATACTCTAAAAGCTGGAATTCCCGAGGAAAAAGAACAATGTGCTTGCCGCGTCGGCTAGCGGTCCGCGACACCAGGTCGATCGCAAGATCGCCGACATGCAAGATGGTCTCCTTGACAATGGTCTCGCTGCGTCGGCCAAGCGCCTCGACGCGCGCCAACAGTTCGACGAAGGAAAACGGCTTGACCAAATAGTCATCGCCACCGGCACGCAGTCCCCGAACTCGATCGTCAACTTCTCCGAGCGCGCTGATTATGAGGACGGGTGCCACGACGCCGTCATCACGCAATTGCCGCATCACCGAGATGCCATCGATGTCCGGAAGCATGCGATCGATCGTGATCACGGCGTAGTCGCCCGCGACACCGCGGGTCAGTGCCTCGGTGCCACTCGCGGCCAAATCGACCCGGTAGCCGCTGCTCGTGAGCGAGTCTATCAGTTGGTCGGCGGTGTCCGGGTCGTCCTCAACGACCAGAATGCGGCGGTGAGCTATCATTTCTTCCGTATCCGAGCGACTGCCCAAAGGCGAATCCAGTCTAAAAAGCCGGAAGGCGCAGAGCTGGCAAGTATGCCAGGACCAAACGCGGAGGTAATCTAAATATTGCGTGAGGAAGCTCGCAAAAGATCGTATTGCGTGAGCCACCAGCCTATTTTGGCGCAGTGACGGCTACCCCTATATCTGAGCTCTACTTCCGGGCGCGGGCGCGATGGGACAGGGTACAATTACCATCGCGCCCGGAGCGACGCGCAGCAGCGCTAGTAGTCGTAGTCGGAGCAGAGGTTGACCGATCGCAGTCCATACGGCGTCCACACTCTGCGCCAGCAGCTATCGTAGGCGGCGTAAGCGAAGGGTACGCCAACGAATGCAAAGTTACGGAAGCGATGGTGGAAGCGGCCGTCCCGGAAACCGACGCGTGCAAACCGATGTGAGAATCCAGCGTGCGCAAAGGGCGCACCCGCAAAATGATTGCCGCTGAAATGCGCGCCTCCGATCATGCCACTGAAGTGCATGCCGCCGCCATGCATCCCGCCTCCCATTCCACCGCCATGCATCCCGCCTCCCATGCCACCAGCGTGCATCCCACCTCCCATTCCACCGCCGTGCATCCCACCTCCCATCCCCCACCGCCCCCCATCCCCCCACCGCCGCGACCGAACGCCGGTGACGCAAGAGCAAGCGCGGCACTGAGGCCGCCTGCGATGAGGCAATTAAGGACCTTGTTGTTCATCCCAATTCCTCCTTGTTGAATTACAGCGGATACCGCTGCCACGAGAAGACGACCAGCAGAGCCAAAAGGTCCAATGTTTTCAAATTACAAATGTGACAGTTTCTGACACGAAAATTAGTTTCGCCGTTTACTTCGAACTTCTAGAGGGGACGATCGACGAGTTGCCTGCCCCAAATACTGGATTGCCGTTGTCGGCAACAAACCGAAAATGAAGTCGAACCGCCGGTTCAACCCGCAAGGGCCCATGCCGACGAAACGTCCAACATTGAAGTCTGCCGCCTCCAGCTTCCCAGCAAGTTCCTTCGGCGTTATGAAGCGTGATGGATCATGGGTGCCGCGACGGAGAAGCCGAATGACATTCTCCCCGATCGTAATCAATAAGAATGACGCCATTCGAGTTCTATTGATGGTGTCGAAGAGAAACACTCCATTGGGGCGCAGTACGCGCCGGACTTCAAAAAGTACCCGCTTGAGGTCCTCGACATGTTCAAGCACGTCGACACAGACGACGATGTCAAAGGCGTCGTTAGCGAACGGCAGACTTTCACCGCTGGCGACGTAATAGTCGATTTCCAAATCGTTCGCTTCGGCGTGACGCCGCGCTGCGGCAATCGCCGCTTCTGATGGGTCGGCCCCGGTCACCTTGGCGCCCCTTTTCGACAGAGCTTCGGCCATGAACCCTCCGCCACAACCTAGGTCCAGGACTGCTTTACCTCGCCAGTCGCCGACGATCGGATCAAAGAATGCAAAGCGAGCCGGGACCAAGTTTCGCAAGGTCCGTAGCCAGCGTGTATTGTCGCCAACGCGATGGCCAACTGATCTGGTGTCCAGGTCGGAACCGTCCAAAGGGTAAGCGTGAAGGCGACATAGATCGGTTGTCGCACAATGCGGAATAGTCCTATCGTCGGCATTAGCGGATACAACGGCGCCCGGCCGTTTGCGATCGCCCACCAACCTAGAAAGCCGGTTTGCAGCGTAAGGCCGGCATCCCAAATGGCCTTGAGCAATAAGAGCCAAGCCGCCAGGTAGAGGCTGCTCATGAACCAAAGCACGATACCCATAGCACGCCACCAGATCACGCCACTTGGGGTCCATAGAGCAAACAGCATGAAGACCTGAATAGACGCCAGAATCGCGTAGGTAGTAGTCGCCATGCGCGAACCGATGACCGCAGGCGCTAGTCGCTTCAGGATGGTGGCGCCGAAAGGCGACATCAGCAGCGAATGGACGAAAGCGAATTGAACGAGCAACATCGCGTTGGTGAGCGCGCTCCATGACGTTGGGACCCGCCCAAAGGATCGGCTCATTCCGAAAAACATCGCCACGATCATCGCTCCGACGCCGACAACAAAGAACGTGTGACAAGCTATTCCATAGGCGATGGCAGTTGCTCGATGCGTTTTGGATGTCTCGGTGGGCGCTG
>JBDTKD010000313.1:0-3425 GCA_039935515.1 Bradyrhizobium sp. | reverse complement strand
CCCGGATGCCGCAACGCTCGCAGCGGGCGGTCCGATCGATCTTGATCTAAGCAAAATCCAGCCGGGCCAGCAGGTCGCGATAACCTGGCGCGGCAAACCGATCCTTGTGACCAATCGCACGCCTCAGCTGATTCAAACCCTTCAAGATCCCAGACTTCTGTCCCAGTTGGCCGATCCCCAATCCAGCGAACTCCAGCAACCGGCATATGCGGTCAATTGGCATCGTTCGCTAAAGCCTGAATATGGAGTGCTAGTTGGGATATGTACCCACCTCGGCTGCATTCCGCTATTTGAGCCGCTTCAAAGCGCATCGGAACCCGCTGCAAATTGGCTGGGTGGATACTTTTGTCCCTGTCATGGCTCGAAATACGATCTGGCGGGACGTGTATTCAATGGAGTCCCTGCGCCTTACAACCTGCCTGTTCCGCCATACAACTTCGTCAGCGAAACCACCATTCGGATCGGAGAAAATCCGCCCGGTAGCAATTTCGATTTTTCGTCGGTCAAGCAAATCTGACGACCGAATACCCTGCCCAACGGCAAAAGTTTTGGTCACGAGTCGGCAAATCGGCTTTCAGTGCGGCGGCGATCACCAAAAGCCAACTACTTTAGCGTTTGGTTGGGCCATCAATTGGGGTCGCCCGGCGCGCTTTTTCTCAAGCGGTCCGTGATGGCACGCCCGGCATAGAAGGGCGGGAACGCCATGATCTTCAGGTCCCCCATTACTGACATGACGTGCCGCGCTGTCCATCTCATGAGGACCCGATGACGAGCCGTTCATTCGAGGCGAGAACCCCGTTCTGACCGTAACGCCTTGTTCGACCAGGAAGGTGTGGATCTGGTTTATCGTCGCTGTGCGTCGCGAGATTAAGCAGGATCTCACGTGATGGCACGCCTAAGTTCGCCTTCCAGGGTCGCCGTTGCGAAATCACTAGCTGTCACCGTTCATCGCCCTGTCACTTTCACTTGGCCTTCTGCAACTTTTTGCCCAAATAAATCTATCGCTGACAGCGATGCTGCCACGGTTGCGAAAAAGACGGCGGCATCGCGAATGTGCCGAAGCCGCCGTCAGTCGGGCCGCGAAGCAGCGATCGATATCCCGTTGCGCATGCCTGAGATTTGCACGCGACGGTCTCAAACGGAATTCCAAAAAGACTCAGATTTCAGATTCCATCCACTCTCATGATTGCTGCCTAGGGTTTTTTGCAAAGCGATTGGCCCGTCGATTCCGATCGGCGGCAGAGGCATTGTACGACGGATATGCGGTGCAGGAGGCAGGACTTAAACGTCGGTCAACAATCTCTCATCCGCAGGTCGAGCCGCATAACCTTGTTTCGTTTGGGGCTTCCTCTGTCTAGGTAGCGAGCGTCAAAAGCTCATAGTGGAGACGAGGGCTCCCCGGCATTGTCCTGCCCCCAGCGCCGCATAACGCGCCGAGTCTGATATGGTGTGTGCGATGTCTCCTTCCGGCTGACTGTTAAGTTATGATCACGCCGTCTTTGGCACAGATTGAATCGTGCAGGCGACCGACCAGATGAAGCCCCATCTCGCGTGCAATAGCGACATTGACGACGTTGGCGTTCTTGCCGCGCGCGCTCAGCCGACGATATCGGGTGCAGAGTCGAACCTGTGCTTTCCAGCCAATGTCGCGAACGATTTTTGGTAGCGCCTCGATCCGGTCGACCTTGTGACGGCCGATGCGCGGCTTCATTCGGTAAGCCCAGACGCCTTCGACCAGCGCGCGCCGGGCATGGCTGTTACCGGTTTCGGTAATGCCGGTGTGTCGGATGCCTCACCACTTGAATGCTCGCCCGGGGCGAGGCCGAAATAGGCCATCAGCTGGCGTGGGCTTGGGAACCGTGTGAAGTCGCCGACTTCCGCAACAAGCACCACCGCATTGATCAGTGCGATCCCCCGCATCGCCTGCAACGCGTCAACAACTGGGTACAGATTCCATTCGGGAAGAAGGCAGGATAGCTGTTCCTCGACCATAACGGAATCGACATAGTCCTGAAATGCGATCTGCTGAGCGGGATGTTGGAAGGCCAGAGTCGATAGCCACCTCCGGTAAGCCATGCGCCACGCCGTCCCTTGCCTGTGCTTGCGGCCGTGACGCAACAGAAAACCTTGAAGATGCTGACGCGCGCGCGTCACGATCTGACGGACGACGCTGCGCAGCCGGATCAGATCGCGCATGGCTTCGTGATCTGCGTCGGGTACCCAAACGGGCGTCAACTCTCCGGCCCGGTGAAGAGGAGCCAGCATGGTGGCATCGCGACGATCTGTCTTCACCCGATCACCAGGCTTCATCGGAATCAGCGACGGCGCCACCACGTCGCACCGATCATTGGCGACCTCGCCGAGGTATTCCACCGCACCTGAGCGTCCGCTCTCCGCCACCGCGACCGAAATCCGTTCTTTGTGAATATCCAAGCCAACAAATCGGGTATGTTCCACGAGGCCCGTCTCCTTATGCATGAGGCTCTGTACCGGTCACCCGGCTTTACCCTCGTACCGTTGCATATCGGATGACGGGCCACCCTCAGGCCGAGCAATCATAGGGACTAGGTCAGCGTTTCCATGGTTTGAATCATATCAAGCGGCCTCGGCGAGCTTATAGGACCAGGTGTGGATGACGGGATGGCGATTGACGTCATCGATACCGGCCATGATGCGCTGTTTGAGTTCGTGCTTTGATGCCACTCGGATGTGACGCAAGGACCGAGCCGGCAAATTTGGAGAAGAAACCCTCGATGAGGTTGAGCCAGGAGCCGTGCTTGGGCGTGAAGGTGAACTCGAAGCGGCCTGCCGGTTGAGCGGCGAGCCAGGCCTGGGTTTCTCTGGAGATATGCGCCGAATGGTTGTCGAGGATTAGCTTGATCGCGGTATGGGCCTGGTAAGCGGCGTCGAGAAGCTTGAGGAATTCGATGAACTCCCGGCTGCGGTGGCGGTCTCTGACCAAGGCATGAACCTTTCCGGTGAGCAGATTAATCCCGGCCAACAGGCTGAGCGTGCCATGGCGCTTGTACTCATAATCCCGCGCGAAGCTCGCGTGCACGCCCGGCACGGGCGGCAAATCCGGTGCGGTCGTCGCGATCGCCTGGATACCCGGCTTTTCGTCGCAGGAGACGATCGCCACCGGCTTGCCCGGTTTCTTCGACCTGGCGGCTGCCCTTTTCAGGATCTGGACCTCGCGATAGACACACAGTACTTCCGCCATCTTCTGCTCGAACTCGGCGTCGCGCGTTCCAGATAGTAACGCACCTTGTGCGGCTTGATTTCCTCATGGCCGAGAAGCTTGCACACCGTGCCCTGCACACCAGATGGGCGAGACAATCGTGTCCCGCCGCCGGTCCGTTCTCGCGGGAATGGCGTGCCAGCAGCGGTGTCGTCCACAACTCGTGCGGATAACCGTGCTCCTTGGC
>JBDTKD010000312.1:0-3122 GCA_039935515.1 Bradyrhizobium sp. | reverse complement strand
GGCCGACGCGTGCTCGGGCAGGGCGCGATCGTGCTGCTGATTTCCGACGGGCTGGAGCGCGAGGCCGACTCGCGGCTGACGTTCGAGATGGATCGCCTCCATCGCTCCTGTCGCCGCCTGATCTGGCTGAACCCGTTGCTTCGGTTCGGCGGCTTCGAGGCCAAGGCGCAGGGCATCAAAATGATGCTGCCGCATGTTGACGAATTCCGCCCGGTGCATAATTTGAGTTCGATCGAGGGGCTGATCGAAGCCCTTTCCTCGGTGCCGGCGCCGCATCATCGCAGCCTGATCCGCCCCGCAGCTTGAAAGAGGCTCCCATGCTCAATCGCGACGAAGACATTCTCAAAGCCGCTGAGGACTGGCAGAAGGCCGGCCACGGCGTCGCACTCGCCACCGTGGTGGAAACCTGGGGCTCGGCGCCGCGGCCCGCCGGCTCGAGCCTCGTGATCAACGACGACGGCACGTTTCTGGGCTCGGTATCCGGCGGCTGCGTCGAGGGCGCGGTCGTCACCGAAGCGCTGGATGTGATCGCAAGCGGCAAGCCCCGGATGCTCGAATTCGGCGTCGCCGACGAGACCGCGTGGAATGTCGGCCTGTCCTGCGGCGGTACCATCAGGGTGTTCGTCGAGAAAGTCGGCCAGTCGTGAAGCTGGAGACGCTTGCGCAGGTCAATGTCGAACGCGCCGCGCGGCGGCCGGTGATCGTGGTCACCGATACCGCCAATGGCGAGCAGCGACTGGTGAAGGCCGGCGACATCGCCTCCGACCCGCTCGGCGCCGATCTGACGAAACAGTTGCGAATGGGCAAGAGCGGCATGATCGAGGCCGGCGGCAGGAGGCTGTTTCTCAACGTCTACGCGCCGACCGCGCGCCTCGTCATCGTCGGCGCGGTTCATATCAGCCAGGCGCTGGCACCGCTGGCACGCTCGCTGGATTATGATGTGACGGTGATCGATCCGCGCACGGCGTTTGCGAGCCCGGAGCGGTTCCCGGATGTGCCGCTGATTGCGGAATGGCCGGATGTCGCGCTGCCGCCGCTCAATGTCGACCACTACACCGCGTTCGTGGCGGTGACGCACGATCCGAAAATTGACGATCCGGCGCTGCTGCATGCGTTCGAGCGCGACTGCTTCTATATCGGCGCGCTGGGCTCGCGAAAAACCCATGCCAAGCGCGGCGAGCGCCTGAAGGCGCAAGGCGCGACGGACGCCGACATCGCGCGCATTCATGCACCGATCGGACTGAGCATCGGTGCGGTGTCGCCATTTGAAATCGCGGTCGCGATCATGGCCGAGATCACCGCCCAGTTGCGGCTGCCGAAAGAGAAAGTAGCATGAAGTTCGGTCCCGCCAGCCCGGAGGACGCGATCGGGGGCGTCACCGTTCATACCCTGCGTCAAGGTTCGCTGGTGGTGAAGAAGGGCACGACCATCGGCGCGGCCGAGGTCGAGGCACTCAACAAGGCCGGAGTGAAGGAAATCGTCGTCATCCGGCTCGAGAAGGGCGATGTTTCCGAAGACGTCGCCGCCGGCGGAATCGCGCGCGCCATTGCCGGGGAGGGCGTCGACGTCGAGCGCGCCTTCACCGGACGTGCCAACCTGTTTGCCGCGCGCGCCGGCGTGCTGGTGGTCGATCGCAACGCGGTCGACAACATCAACCGGGTCGACGAGGCGATCACCTTCGCGACGCTGCCGGCATTCAAGGCCGTCGTTCCCGGCGAGATGATCGCGACCGTCAAGATCGTGCCGTTCGGCATCGAATCCGGCCTGTGCGACCGGGCCGTGGCGGCAGCGAAGGCCGGCCGCATGTCGGTCGCGCCCTACAGGATCAAGCGGGTCGGCATCGTCTCGACCTTGCTGCCGGGATTGGCGCCGAAGGTGGTGGAAAAGACGTTGCGCGTGACCGCGGAGCGGCTGGCGCCGGCGGGTGCGACCATCATTGCCGAGCGCCGCGTTCCGCATGAAGAAACCGTGTTGGCCGCCGCGATCAAGGAGATGCTCGATCTCGGGGCCGAGCTTGTGATCGTATTTGGCGCCTCCGCGATCGCCGACCGGCGTGATGTGATTCCGGCGGCGCTCGAGGACGTCGGCGGCATTGTCGAGCATTTCGGCATGCCGGTCGATCCGGGCAATCTGCTCTTGATCGGCAATGCCGGCGGCGTGCCGGTGCTGGGCGCACCCGGCTGCGCGCGCTCGCCGGTGGAGAACGGCTTTGACTGGGTGCTGATGCGCATCCTCGCCGGCCTCGAGGTGACGCGCGCGGATCTGACCGGGATGGGTGTCGGCGGCTTGCTGATGGAAATCATCACCCGGCCGCAGCCGCGCAAGCCGGTCGGACCGGACGGTAACCGCAATATCGCTGCGGTCATTCTGGCCGCCGGGCGTTCCACCCGGATGGGCGGCCCCAACAAGCTGTTGGCCGAACTCGGCGGCAGGAAGTTGGTCCGGATCGTCACCGAACAGGCGCTCGCCTCGAAAGCCCGCGGCGTGATCGTCGTCACCGGCCATCAGGCGGATCTGGTCGAGCAGGCGCTGCAAGGCCTGGAAGTGAAATTCGTCCGCAATCCCGATTTCGCCGGCGGCCTCGCCGGCTCCGTCAAGGCCGGCGTCGCCGCAGTGCCGGCGGACGCCGACGGCGCGGTGATCTGTCTTGGCGATATGCCGATGATCGATGCCCATCTGATCGACCGGCTGATCGAAGCCTTTGCACCGGATCGCGGCAATTTGATCGCGGTGCCTGTCTGCGACAACCGGCGCGGCAATCCGGTGCTGTGGTCGCGCCGGTTCTTCGACGAATTGATGACGCTCGATGGCGATATCGGCGCGCGGCACCTGATCGCCAGGCATAACGAGGCCGTGGCGGAAGTGACCGTGGAAGGGAACGGCGCCTTTCTCGACATCGATACGCCGCAGGCGCTCGAGGCCGCGCGGCGCGGATGATCTCCCGTTACCGTCGCATGATAGCCGACATTCGATCGCGTGTTCACCAAGTGGAAACGCCCGCGGGCTAGATTTGCGCGGCTTGGCCTTGGGAGGGGATGTTGACGATTTTCGCTACCGCGTGTCGCCGCGCGATCTTGGCTTTTGCCGCCCTTGTTGCTCTTGCCATGCCCGCGCCATCGATG
>JBDTKD010000311.1:0-10960 GCA_039935515.1 Bradyrhizobium sp. | reverse complement strand
TCCTGATCGGAGCGTTCACGCTGGCGGTGATCGCCGCGGCGTTCGGCTTTGTGATGTGGTTCCAGAGCCTCCATACCACCAAGGCCCGCACCCCGCTGCGCATCATCTTCGAAGGCCCCGCGGCCGGACTGCGGAACGGCGGAAGCGTCAATTTTAACGGTATCAGAGTAGGGGAGGTGATTTCGGTAAAGCTCGACAATCCGCGTCGTGTCGTCGCACTGGCGATGGTCGCCAAGGACGCCCCGATCCGCAAGGATACGCTGGTCGGGCTCGAATTTCAGGGACTGACCGGAGTAGCCGCGATATCCCTGAAGGGCGGCGAGGAGGCGGCGCCAAGCGTGCCCCTGGATGACGATGGCGTCCCGGTGCTGACCGCAGACCCCAATGCGCTGCAGGACGTGACCGAGGCGATCCGCGGGACGCTGCAGAACATCAACCGGGTCGTCGCCGACAACCAGGAGGCGGTCAAGAATTCGCTGCATAACCTCGAGGCCTTCACAGCATCGCTGGCGCGCAATTCCGAAAAGATTGACGGCATGATGCTGAAGGTCGATGGCGTGATGAGCAAGGCCGACAGCCTCATGCTCGGCCTCGATACGCTGGCCGGCGGCAAGGAGGGCGGCGAACTGTTCCAGACCGTAAAGTCGATCCGCGATCTGGCCGAGGATTTCGATAAGCGGTCGGGGGCGTTGATGTCCGACGGCCGCCGAACCCTTGGCGACATCAGCCGCGCGGTCAACAATCTCGACCGCAACCCGACCCGCCTGATCTTCGGCCCGGCCAACAGCAGTGCATCGGCGCCGCCGCCACCACCCGCAGCGGCCGAGAAGCGGCGGCCGTAACGCTTCTCACGAAAGTGGGTACGGGTTGGCGTGAAGAAAACGCGCCAAAGCAACAAACTGGCGCAACGCCGATCTCAATGGCTTCATCCTTCGAGACGCATCGCTTCGCGATGCTCCTCAGGATGAGGACTCATATCAGACCCTCATGGTGAGGAGCCGCGCCTTGCGCGGCGTCTCGAACCACGAGGCCTCGGGAGAAGCAACGATGATTCGAGTGAACCGGAAAGCACCTTAAAGCCCGGTTCTGATTCAATCAGAACCGAACAGGCTTTAGCCGAGCCGTCCCGCTGCGTGGGCGAGCAGGGTATAGACCATGCCCGTCTCCGAGGTGAGGTGGCTGCGCAGTATTTGCGGCCCACGTTCGTCGCGCGCGACCTCGTCGAGCAGCCGTTCGAACTCGGTGATATAGCGGTCGACGGTCTGCTTGAAGCTACGGTCGGCGCGGTATTTGCGGGCGACTTCATCAAAGGCCTTCTGGCCGGCCGGCGTATAGAGCCGTTTGGTAAAGGCCTTGCTCTCGCCGCGCTGATAGCGATCCCACATCTCGGCGGCGAGATTGCGGTCCATCAGCCGGCCGATGTCGAGCGACAGCGACTCCAGCGGGTTGCCGGCGTCTGCCTGCTGCGGCGGGCGAGCGCGCGCGATCTCCTGGTTGCCGGTGTCGGCGCGGTTCAACAGGCCGGAGAGCCAGCCGTCGTTGCCCTGATCGGAACTTGCGGGGCTGACCGGCGGCGCTTCGGTGCGTCGCGAAGCCGGCATGCCAAGATCCGGCGGCGGCAGGTTCGAGGCGCTGTTGGTGTCGCGCATGCGCGGCGGTGGTGCGGAACGCGATGGCGCCTCGCCACGCCCGCCGGTGCTTGCCAGCATCGGCTCTTCCTCGCGCGGTGAACTCGCGCGGCCGGCGGTTACCACATCCAGTCCGCGGCCGTGGCGGGCCACGATCCGGTTCAATTCGGCCAGCGCCTCGATCTGGTCGACAATGACCTTGCGCATCTGCGAGGTGCTCTCGGCGGCCTCCTGCGGCATCTCGAGCACGCCGCGGCGCAGTTCGTTGCGCGTCGCTTCCAGCTCGTGATGCATCTCCGACGCCATTTGCTTCATGCTCGAGACCATGGCAGCGAACTTGTCCGCGGACTGCTGGAACATCGCATCGGCTTCCTGCGTGCCCTCCTGATAGAGCTGGCTCATGGTGTCGGCCGTCACCCGGCGCTCCTCCTCGGCTGCGGCGCGCACCGCCTCGAATTGCCGGCTGATGGCGACCGAACCGGCGCCGGCGGTCTCGGCGACCACCCTTGCGATGTCGCGGGCGCGCTCTTCCGCGGCGGCCAGCGATTCATCGAGCAGGCCGGTGAAACGCGACAACCGCTGATCGAGATCGGCGGTCCGCACATCGATCGCGGAGACGAGCGATTCCAGGACCGACTTGCGATCGGCGACCGACGCGGTGGTCGTGCGGTTGCTTTGCTCGACCGCGGCGGCGGCGTCGATCAGCGCGTTGCCGTGGATTTCAAACTGGCTCGACAGCGAGCCGAGATCTTCCAGCGCCCGTGCGGTCTTGCTGTTGAACACGGACAGCTGGTCTTCCAGCGTCTGGGTCGCGGCGCCGTTGCGCGAGGTGACGTCGTTCATCGCCGACACGAAATCGGCCACCCGGGTCACCAAGGCGCGCTCCAGCGAATTGAGATTGTCGTGCGCGCCGGTCAACACTTCCTGCAGCAGGATATTGCCTTCGCGCAGCCGCTCGAACAGCGCGACGGTGTCGGTGCGCAGGATCTTGCTGGTCTCCTGCATCTCGGTCACCGCGGCGATCGATACCTGGCGCGACTGGTCGATTGCTGCCCGCGACGACAGCTCGAGGTCCTTGATCGATTTGTTGACCGCGCCGGTCGCCACTTCGCCCGCGGTGGTGATGGTCCGCGCGACGTCGGATCCGTTGCCCATCAGCGACTGCGAAAATGCTTGTCCCCTGGTCTCGATCGACTTCAGCGCATCGGCCGTGACGCGGTCGATATCGAAGGTAAGCTGGCTGGTCCTGGCGCCGATCGCCTCGACCAGCGTTCCACGCTTGCCGTCGATCATCTGCGACAGCCGTTCGGTCTGCTGTTGCACATAGGCGACGATTTCGTCGGACTTGCCGGTCATGGTTGACCCGAAGCCGCTGCTGGCGGCGAGAACCGACCGTTCGATCTCGCTCGAGGCCGACTTGATCCTCGAACTGACTTCGTTCGATACCGACACCAGCGTGCTCTGCGCCGTGAGCGCGGTGGCCTGGATGTTGTCGGTGGTGTTCGCGGTCACCGCACCCAGCGAACGCTCGATGTCGGTGGAGATCGCCTTGATCTGGCTTGCGGCATCGGCCGACGTCGCCGCAAGCGAATTCTGCGCCTCGCGGGCGCTGCCAAGGATCGAAGCGGCGGTGTCCGCCCCGACCATGGAGAGCGTGCGTTCCACATCGGATGCCAGCGACTTGACGTGGTTGGCGGCGTCCGAGGAGGCGGTTACCAGCGTGGTCTGGGCCTCGCGTGCGCCGGCCGTGACCGCCTCGGCGGTTGCGGTCCCGGCAAGGGTCAGCGAACGTTCGACGTCGGCTGCCAACGACCTAACCTGGCTCGCGGCGTCGGTGGAGGCCGTCACCAGCGTGGTCTGGATCTCGCGCGCGCCCGAGAGGATCGAGGCGGCGGTTGCCGACCCCGCGGCCGCAAGCGTGCGTTCGACGTCGGCGGTCAGCGACTTGATCTGGGTGGCGGTGTCGGTCGAGACCGACAGCAAACTGGTATGCGCGTCGCGCGCGCTGGTCACGATCGAGCTCGCGGCATCGCTGCCGACCGCGGTCAGAGAGCGCTCGATTTCCGCCGAAGTCAGCTTCAGCCGTTCGCCGACCTCGGAGGAAACCGTCAGCAGCGACTGCTGGGCCGTGCGGGCGCCGGTCTGGATGGTCTCGCTGGTATTGACCACGAGGTTCGTCAACGAGCGTTCGGCATCCTCGACATGCGACCTGATCGTGGCGGACAGGTCCTCGGCGCGCGCCAACAGGCCTTCGCTCGCCTGGCGGCCGCTGCTCTCGATGCGACCCGCGACGGCTTCGACGCGGGAGCCGAGAAGATCCTCTAGCTGCGCCACCCGCACATCGATGTCGGAGGCGACCGCGCCGACCCGGGTCTCGATACCCTGATGGATTTCCTGGAATCGTGCCGTGATGGTGTCGGTCAGGTGGGCGCTGCGGCCGTCGATGGTTTCGGTCACGCTGGAAATGCGCTGATCGACCGCCTCGATCGCCTGCGCCGTGCCCGTGGTCAGCGAAGTCGTCAGGTGGGTGAGGCGGGAGTCGACGGACTGAAGCGCCTGTACGGTGCCGTCGGTCAGCGACGAGGTGAGCTGGGTAAGGCGTGAATCGATCGACTGGATCGCCTGGGCGGCGCCATCGGTCAGCGATGCGGCCAAGGTGCCAAGCCGGCCGTCGATGGTCTCGGTGACCGATTTCGCGCGCGCATCGAAGGTCTGTTCGAGTGACTTGAGGCGTCCGTCGACCGACTCGTCGAAGAACCTGATCTTGCCGTCGAGCGAGCTGTCGAGATTGGTGATGCGGGAGCCGAGCGTGGTCTCGAATTGCACGAGGCGCTGGTCGAGCGTGGCGGTGATCGCGCCGCCATTGGAGTTGAGACGGCTGTCGAAATTGTCGACATAGTTCTTCAGGCTGTCCGCAATGTCCTGCGTGCGCTGACCCATGCGCTCGACGATTTCGCCGCCGAAGGTTTTGACGGTGCGGTCGAACTCGGAGATATGGCGGGTGATGAGCGCGCCCAGCATGCCGCTGTCGCGCGCGAATTTCTCCGCAAGCTCGCCGCCCTGGTTCTTCATCAACTCGTCGAAGGCGCCCATCTGCAGGCTGAGCGTATCGTGCGCGGTTTCGGTCTGGCCGACGACCTTGGCCACCAGCGTATTCACCGTCACATCCAGCGCGTCGCTCGCCTTGTCACCGCTGGAGAGGATTTGGGTCGCGAGCCGATTGCCGGCGTCGTCGATCTTGCTCACGAGATCGCTGCTGCGCAGTTCGAGCTCGAGCAGCAGCGAATCGCCGGAGTTCTTCAGCGAGTCGTGGACCTGCTCGGTGCGGTCGGAAATCGTGTCGACGATGGAGGACGAGCGTTGCTCGAATTCGCTGGTGATGCGGTCGATCCGTTCGTTCAGCAGTTCGTGGACGCGGTCGGCGAGATCGACGAACTCGTCATGCACGTGACCGGTCTTGAAATTGAGACTGGTGGTAAGACGCTCGCTGGCGTCGAGCACCGCGCGCGCGGTTTCGGAGCTGGCTTCCTCGAGCCGATCGAGCAGGTCGCCGCCGCGCTCACCGAGCGCGAGGATCATGTTGTCGCCGGCATTGCTGAGCGCGCTGGTGATGTGGGCGCCGCGCTCTTCCAGCGCGCCGGTGATGGTCTTGGCGACTTCATCGACGCGGGATGCGATCGCATCCGAAATCAGGGCGATATCGTGGCGAAGGTCGATCTGCACGCCGGAGATGGCGCTGCGAACCTGCTCGGCCTGGCCGACCAGATTGTCGCGCTGGTGGGCGATATCCTGCAGCAGCGCGCGGATGCGCACCTCGTTGTCGCTGTAGGCGCGCTCGAGCGCCGAGACTTCGTTGGCGACCAGGGTCTCGAGTTCGCCGGCGCGCGCGATCGCGCGCTCGACGCCGTCACCCATGGCGGCGACTTCGCGGCGGATGGCCTGGCCGACGGTCACCATCGAGTCGCTGGCTGCGCTCTCCGGCTCCGAGAAACGGATCGCAACCTGCGCCATCGACTGCGCGATCATGCGCAATTCCTGACCGCGCCAGGAAAGACTGGCCAGGAAGTAGATCAGCAGCACCGGCGCGACGAACAGTGCCGCGAGGCCGGCGAGCGCCAGTATGCCGCCGCCGCCCTCACCGATCGCGGCCCGCAGCGACGGCAGGAAGCTGATCAACAGGATTGCCGCGCCGATGATCCAGACCGCGGCAAAAAGGGTGGCGAGGGTGTAGACGCTGCGGGCCGGCCGGCCCTTCTGAATGGCCTGCAGAATCTGTCCGATGGTTTCGCGGTCGTCATTGGCGGCGCGGCGCGCCGGACGCGACTCCTCGATCGGCTCGAATATCTGCCGATCCTCGCTCGGGCGTGCGTCGAACGTGCTGTCGTCGTAGGCCGGCGCCGAGGTGCTGGTCGGCGTCGCATCGTTGCGTACCGAACCGCGGCCGTCGTTGACGCCGGGCGCTTCGCTGATGTTGAGGGCTTCCTGGATGGCAGAAAGCGCGACTTCGGTAGGGTCTTTGACCTTCTTTGGATTGTTCGCCATGTTCAGTCTGAGCCCTCTTTGTACTTTACGCGACCGGACCGTCTTGCGCGAAATGCCCCATGCAAGCTCGAAGCCGGCCTCAAGGCCCGCGCGACGCCAGGGCGCAGGCGTTGGTCGGCTTGTCGCTACATCCGCAAACATCCTATTGGGAAGGCGAAGCGAATGAAATGGGCGCGATTAACCCAACCTTAATCATCGTTAACAGCGCCGCGCCGTAAAGCCTTAGCACGTCTTGGAATTCTCGATCCGGTGGATCGATCGAGGCAGGATTTTGTCAAAAACAAGGCGGAGTCGCGGCAACGGCCCGAACGTTCCGTTAACCATTGGTGTGATTGGCTCGCGAAAACGCCGGTCCGGCGAGGCCGGATCGGGCAATTGAGCTATCGCCGTGCCGCTTCATCTCGAACGGATTGACTGGATGCCGTCCCCACCGCTCGCGCCCGATGACGGTCCGATCGATACCGGACACCTTGCCCAGATCACATTGGGCGATGCCAGCCTCGAGCGCGAGGTGCTGGCGATGTTCTCGGCCCAGGCCGCCGGACTGGTCGGCAAGCTCGCCACCCTGCCTTCCGACGCCCTTGCACTCGCCCACACGCTGAAGGGCTCGGCGCGCGCCATCGGGGCGTTTGCCGTTGCCGATGCCGCCGCAGTGTTGGAAGCAGCGATCCGGAATGGCAATGATCCACAGCCCGCGCTGGCCGAACTCGCGGGTGCCGTCGGCGAGGCCCGGGTGGCCATCGACGCGATTCTGCGCCGGTCCTGACTTCCCGGGCAACTCCCGGGCGTCCGCCTGATCGAGGCCCGCAGCTTTTCGCCCCGAACGCTGGCGTGGAGCGGGTCGACCCGTTATAGGACTGCCCGGACCTCCCTCATCTGCGCAGCACGAGCATCATGGCCAAGATTACCTTTGTCGACCACGCCGGCGAAACCCGTACCATTGAGGTCGAAAATGGCGCGACCGTGATGGAAGCGGCGATTCGCAACGCCATTCCCGGGATCGAAGCCGAGTGCGGCGGCGCCTGCGCCTGTGCGACCTGCCACGTCTATGTCGATGAGGCCTGGCGCGACAAGGTCGGCACGCCGTCGCCGATGGAAGAGGACATGCTGGATTTCGGCTTTGACGTGCGGCCGAACTCGCGGCTGTCCTGCCAGATCAAGGTCAGCGACGACCTCGACGGTCTCGTGGTGGCGACGCCGGAGCGGCAGGCCTAGCGGAGCGGCGGCACCACGTTGACGCCGTGGCGCAGCCAGGGCTGAAAGTTCCGGACGATCTGTTCGGTCAGCCGCGTCGGTTTGCGGGTGTCCTCGTCGATCAGCACTGTCACCGCCTGCGCCGACGCGACGCATTTGCCTTCCGAGAACACCACCTGGTCGAAGGTCACGGAAGTCCGGCCAAATTTCGCGACCCCGAGCCCCATCTCGATTTTTCCCGGCCAGCGCAGTTCGGCGCGGAAATGGATATCGATCCGCACCATGATCCAGGCGAGGCCCGCGGGCATCAGTCCGTAGCTGCGGTCTTTCATCAGCGTGACGCGGCCGGTTTCGAAATAGGTGGTTGTTGACGTGCTGGTTGGGATCGAGGTCGGCAAAGCGCACATTGTCGGTCAGCCGGTATGGAAAATCTTCCAGGCGCGGGGCGGTATCGAGGCGGGCGGCTGCATTCACGGGGGAGCTCCGGAGGTTCAGGCCGTTACAGCCGAGTTCGCGAACTCCGGCAAGGGGTTGCGGCGCACCCCTACAGCCCATTTATGGCTTTCCTCGAACCGCACTCTTGGCTAGACAGGCGCAGCCCAAACCACTCCCGACCTGCAAGGACGCGTGGGCTCGCTGAAATTCGGCCGGCCGGCGCAGATCAACCGAAAAGAAGCGACATGAGCGAAGCGATCAAAACCGATGTCCTGATTATTGGCGCGGGCCCGTGCGGACTGTTCGCCGTTTTCGAGCTGGGCCTGCTCGACATGAAAACGCATGTTGTCGACATCCTCGACAAGATCGGCGGCCAGTGCGCCGAACTCTATCCGGAAAAGCCGATCTATGACATCCCCGGCATTCCCTTCGTGACCGGCCAGGGCTTGACCGAGGCGCTGCTGGAGCAGATCAAGCCGTTCAATTCGACCTTCCATCTCAATGAAATGGTGGAGACGATCGAGAAGATCGGCGATCCCGGCTTTCGCGTCACCACCGACGCCGGTCAGGTATTCGAATGCAAGGTCGTGGTGATTTCCGCCGGCGGCGGATCGTTCCAGCCGAAGCGGCCGCCGGTGCCGGGCATCGAAGCCTATGAGGGCACCTCGGTATTCTACTCGGTGCGCAAGATGGAGCAGTTCCGCGAAAAGGAGATATTGATTGTCGGCGGCGGCGATTCCGCGCTGGACTGGACGCTCAATCTGCATCCGCTCGCAAAGCGCGTGACGCTGCTGCACCGGCGCGATGATTTTCGCGCCGCGCCGCACAGCGTCGAGCAGATGCGCGCGCTGGTGGCCGCCGGAGAACTTGATTTGAAGATCGGCCAGGTGACCGGCCTCGAGGGCGAGGGCGGCGTGCTGTCGGGGGCTGCCGTCAAGGGCGGCGACAATGCGATGTCGAGGGTCGCATGCGATACCATGCTGCCGTTCTTCGGGCTCACCATGAAGCTCGGGCCGGTGGCGAACTGGGGCATCGCGCTCGAGAACAATCTGGTGCCGGTCGAGACCGCCTCGTTCGAGACCAATGTGCCTGGCATTTTCGCCATCGGCGATATCAACACCTATCCCGGCAAGCTGAAGCTGATCCTGTGCGGCTTCCACGAGGGTTCGCTGATGGCGCAGAAGGCGCACCGCTATGTCTATCCGGACAAGCGGCTGGTGTTTCAATACACGACGTCGTCGTCGAGCCTGCAGAAGAAGCTCGGCGTCAACTGAAACTGTTCGCCGAGTGCGGCACCCGGAACCGCGGCGCTTGCGGCAAGGCCATGGCTGGTCGGCATTCTCACGCCATCTTTGTGACCCATCGGTGGGTCAGGATCGCCCGATGTCGCGATGCGGTACTGGAACCCTCGGCGAAATGGCCGTACTCTGCGGGCCATTGCCGATGTTTGATCAGGTGATGTCGATGTGGACTGCTGTATCCGGATTTCGATCGGTGTTGCCGGTGCTGACGAGCCTCACCATGCTCGCCATGATGCTTCCGGCACGGGGCGCGGAACCGTCCGCGGCCGGGCTCTGGCAGAAGATCGAGGACAACAAGCCCGTCATCTGGGTCCTTGTGGTCGATCACGAGGACGGCATCTTCGAAGGCGTGATCGCCAAGACGTTCCCGGAAGATCCCAACGAGATCTGCGCGAAATGCACCGACGACCGCAAGAATGCGCCGGTACTTGGAATTTCCTTTATCCGCGACATGAAGCGCGCGGGATTGAAGTATGAGGACGGCAACGTTCTCGATCCGCGCGACGGCAAGATCTATCACGCCAAGATGAGCGTGAGCCCCGACGGCCAGACGCTGACGATGCGCGGCTATTGGGGGATTTCGCTGCTCGGCAAGAATGAGACCTGGTACCGGCTGCCGGATTCGGCGATGGCCTCGGTCGACCCCGCCATCGTGGCGAAATACCTGCCGTCGCAGGCCGCGGCGATGAAACCGCCGGTCGCGGCGAAGAGGGGTGTGACCCACTGACGCCGGTGCCGACCGCGCGACGCCGTCACCGCGACGCCGTCACCGCGACGGTGGCACCGCCGCGACAGGCGGCGCCGGCTCGGCGGTGACTTCCGGCACGGCACCGAGATTGAGCACCGCGGCAGCGGCCGGCAATGCCGCGTCGGCCATCGCTGCATAGCCTTCGGCGGTGGGGTGGATTGCGCCGCCATACACGGCAGACAGAACGCCCCAGGTCGCATCGTGGATATCGGCGGGCTGGCTCGCCGACGGCAGCCCCTGCGGATAGGTCATCGCCGCAAAGTAACTGTCATTGGCGTCGCGGATCCAGCGCGCCCGCGGCAGGTAGGCGCGATATTCGCTGGCGCCGCGGCCGCAGACCATCGGTTGGTTGGCCGCCGTGACGAGGTCCGGATTGAAGCTGTCGCCTTTGTCCGAGAAGCACTCGCGATCGAATTCCGGATCGGATGCGGCGCGCGCGCAGAATCCGTGAGCGGCGAAGGTGGCCTGATGAGCATCGACGAAGGTCATGCGATCACCCGCGGGGTCGTTGCAGAGCACGCCGCCCTGGCACAGGGCAAGCGCCTTGAGCTGCGGCAGGAATTCGTTCTGAACATAGTCCGATACGCCGGCGAGCCGCTGCGGATCCACATTGAAGGAGGGATGAATATCGAAGCCGGCGCGGCCGCCGGGGCAGGGCGCGCCACCGGCCAGCGTCGGATTGGCATAGGAGACGTAAACGACATGCGACATGTCGCCAACCAGAGGCTTCAGCGCCTCGCGCAATTTGGCAAATCCGCGCGGCAGATCCCGCGCCAGCGCTGCGCGCGAATCCTCCACCGAACCGATCAGGCCCGTGCGCTGGAACAATTCGCGTTCGGTGGGGGTGTCGACGATCACGTCGGCGACCAGTCCGGAGAAATTGATGTCATTGGCGCCGATCGACAGCATCACCAGGTCGAGCGTGCGGTCGGGTTGCCGGTGCTTGGCGGCGCTGAGGGCGGCGCGTAACTCGGCCAATTGCGCGCTGACGGTCTGGCAGGACACCGCTGTTTTCGTCGGCGGGCATTCCCGGGCGCGTTGCGAACCGAACAGCCCGTCGGCGATGGTGGCACCGGTGCAGGCCAGCGGCAGATAGGTCACGGCAATGTGCG
>JBDTKD010000310.1:0-3433 GCA_039935515.1 Bradyrhizobium sp. | reverse complement strand
GACGGCCGACCTGAACGATCTTCATGCCAAGCTCAATCTGACTTTACGCAATATCGCGGATGATCGTCTGGCGCTCTGGACTCATCTGGTGCGCCGCCGATCCTCAGACTACCCGCGGGGTGATTTCCGCTCGTCGTTCGCCGCAGAGCTTGATGCGCAATATCGCAAACGGCTTCAGAACGAGGATCTGTTTCGCAACGACCTCTATCTCACGCTGGTCTGTCATCCCGGGCGAGCCACCACCGATGCCGCCGCGGCGTTTTTCAGGAGGCTTGGCCGCGCCGCGGCAGAGGCCAAAGAGGTCGATGCCGACGCCTTGAAGCGGCTGAATGATGCGGCACGCGACCTGGTTGCCGCGCTTGAACGCTACGGCGCCCGCGCAATTGGATTGATTGAACGCAATGGTATTGTGTTTTCAGAGACCATCGAACTGCTTCACGGCATCGCGTCCGGCGAGTGGCTTCCAGCACCCTTGCCTCAGGGCCCGATCGGACCGGCGCTCTATTCCAACCGGCTCATCTTCGGGCGCGAAGCCCTCGAAATCCGCCGTGCCGGTGGATCGCGTTTCGCCGGTATGTTCGGGATCAAGGAATATCCGGCATCGACCAGGCCCGGCCTTTTGAACGCACTTCTATCGGCGCCGTTCGAACTGATCGCGACACAATCGTTCGCCTTCTTGTCCAAGGCGGACGCCAAGACGGTGCTGACCCGGAAACAGAACCAGTTGGTATCGGCGCAGGATCCCGCTGCCTCGCAGATCGACGAACTCAGCGACGCGCTCGACGATCTCGAATCGAACCGGTTTGCACTCGGCGACCATCATCTGTCGCTGCTGGTTTACGCCGACGCGCCCCGCCAGTTGCTCGATCACATGAGCATCGCGCGTCGCGCGCTCGCCGATGCCGGCGCGGTCGTCGCCCGCGAAGATCTGGGTCTTGAGGCGGCCTATTGGGCACAGCTACCAGGTTTGTTCAAGTATCGGGCGCGGTCGGGCGCGATCAGCTCGCGCAATTTCGCCGCCTTCTCGCCCTTTCACACCTATCCGACCGGCCAACCGGACGGCAATCACTGGGGGCCGGCGGTTGCGATGCTGAAAACCGCCTCCGGCTCGCCATTTTACTTTTCGTTCCATCATGGCGACCTCGGCAATACCTTCATCTGCGGACCGTCCGGATCCGGCAAGACCGTGGTACAGAATTTCCTGCTCTCGCAGGCCGAACGGCTCGGCGCATCTTACGTGTTCTTCGACAAAGATCGTGGCGCCGAGATTTTCGTGCGCGCCGTCGGCGGCACCTATCTGACGCTGCGCAATGGGACGCCGACCGGCTGTGCGCCGCTGAAAGCGCTGGAGCTGACGCCTGCAAATCTCGCCTTCCTCGGCGAACTCGTCCGCAAGCTGGTAACGCCGGAGAACCGCCCCCTCACGGTCGCCGAAGACGAACGGATCGATTCCGGGCTGCGGGCACTCGGCCAACTCCGGCAACAGGAACGCTCGTTCGGAGCGCTACGCGCCTTCCTTGGGCAGCAGGATCGCGAGGGCATCGGCGCCCGTTTGGAGCGATGGTGCCGCGGCGGGCCGATGGGCTGGGTGCTTGACGGCGAGCAGGACGAACTCGGGCTCGATGCCCGTTTTATCGGTTTCGACATGACCGATCTGCTCGACCATCCGGCGGTGCGGACGCCGCTAATGATGTATCTGTTTCACCGCGTCGAGCGCCTGATCGATGGCCGGCGCCTGATCATCGATATTGATGAGTTCTGGAAGGCGCTCGGCGACGACGCCTTTCGCGATCTCGCCAACAACAAGCTGAAAACCATCCGCAAACAGAACGGCGTGATGGTGTTCGGCACCCAATCGCCGCGGGATGCGCTGGCTTCCCCGATTGCCCACACCATCGTCGAACAATGCCCGACCCAGATTTTCCTGCCGAACGCGCGCGGCACCAGAGCCGACTATGTCGACGGTTTTCATCTGACCGATACCGAGTTTCGGCTGATCAAGGACGAGCTCGCGCCGGAAAGCCGGCGCTTCCTGGTGAAACGGGGCCACAACTCGGTGGTGGCGGAGCTCGATCTCGGTGGCTTCGACGACGCACTCGCGGTGCTGTCCGGACGCACCGAGACCGTCGAACTGCTTGACCGGATTCGCGCCGAGGTCGGCGACGACCCCGCAAGCTGGCTGCCGATCTTTCATGTTGAGCGCAGAGGTGCCCGATGATGCGTCACCGCAAATCATTCTGCCTCGCGGCCATTGTGATGCTTCCGCTCGCTTCATCAGCGGCGGCGCAGATCGTGTTCGATCCCAACGTGTTCGCCCGGCAGTTCGAGCAACTGACCGAACTTAAGAAGCAGGTCGACACGCTGACCTCGCAGCTCAAGGTCGCGCAGGACCAGTTGAGCCAGGCGAAGCAGCTCTATGACAGCTTTAACAAACTGACCAGTGCGAACGATATCGGATCCCTGTTGAATACACCCGAATTCAGAAAAGTCCTGCCGCAACAGTTTTCCGATATTGAAAAACTCGTAAGTGGGCAGGGCAGTGGCAATTTCGCCAATGCCGTCAACTCGTATCTTACCCAGAATCGCGCATATGCGGGCAATAGCGCCAACTCCTATTACCAGAGCGAACTCGACCGAATTGCCCGGCAGACCGGCGCCAAGCACTCGCTCGGTCAAGCCGTCTACGACACCGCCTCGCAGCGCATCGACGCGCTGGAGGAGCTGCGAAAACGCATCAGTTCGGCCAGCGACGTCAAGGAAACGCTCGATCTCTCCGCGCGGCTTCAGGCCGAACAGGCCCTTTTGCAAAACGACGTGCTGCGTATGCAGGGTCTCGCGATGATTCAGCAGGCCCGAGCCGACATGGATGGCCAGCGGGAGCGTGAAAAACAGCGCCAGATTGTCGATGAAATGAAGGCCGCCCTGCAATGAAATCCTGTAGCTCCGTCATGCTTACCACGCTCGCTGTCGTTGGTCTCGCTGGATGCAATGACGACAACCCCCGACCGATAGCGGCGAGATCTCCAGCCGCTATTCCTGATCGTCCAACATCGCCACCAATCAAGACGGTCAGTTGGTTCATCGATCATCGCGGCGACCTCGAAACAATCCTCAAAGAGTGTCGCGACAACCCCGGTTTACTCGCCAAAACGCCGGATTGCACCAACGCCAATGAGGCCCGCAACCGGGTCACGGTGCAAGAGATGAAAGACGCGCTGAAGTAAGGATCGCCCGCATGACCGTGAACGTCTTCGATAGCTTTCTGCACCAATTCGAGCAGCCGATCACGACGTTCGTGTCCACCTCGGTGTCCAATCTGGCATCCTGGGTCGACGGCCCGCTGCGGGTTGCCGTGATGCTCTATGTGATTCTTTACGGCTTCGCCGTCATGCGCGGGGCGATTTCCGAGCCAATTATGGAGTTTGCCTGGCGG
>JBDTKD010000309.1:0-9057 GCA_039935515.1 Bradyrhizobium sp. | reverse complement strand
GGCGCCGGAATTTGCGGCACCACGGTCCTGGGGGCGGTCATGCCGTCGCTTGACGGTGTCGGGCGCTACTATCCACTTGCGCTGCACGCGATCGCGGACGCCGATGCTCCAATTCTGCCGCCTGACGTCGATACTCAGGATGAGTGGTTCGGCATGGCGGAGGATTTTCTGCTCTCGACGCTCGCGCGCGAGATCATTTTCGACGATATCTGCTCGCAGCTGGACGGGCTTACGGTTCCACGAACTCGATCCCGCGCCGCGGCCGATAAGAGCGTTGTGCCGCTCGGTGACGGCATGGCCGGAATGGTAGCGGACGGAACGGATTTCGCGACTGCGCTGTCGGCGCTTCGCGTTGCGGGCCCCGACGTTTATGCTGCCGCAAGCTTCTGGTGGACGGCAGGAGGCGGCAGTTTTCGTCCGCTGGCGTTGAGTTGCCGCGGCTTGCCCGACCCTTATCGCTATTCCACTTTACTTACCGGAGATCTGGGAGAAATCGTCCATGCGAGATGAGGTTTCCGCGAAGTCAGAGTTGTCTGGTGAGTTGATGCAGGCAGATGGATGTGTCGCCGCCAAGTTTTGACGTCAGCAGCGTGACACACCCCGGCAAGGTGCGCGAGCGCAACGAGGATTCGTGCCTAATGCGTACCGACGCCGGCTTTTGGGCCGTAGCCGACGGCATGGGCGGCCACGAGGCCGGCGATCTGGCGAGCCGTATTTTGGTGGAATCGCTTGACGCAATTGAGCGTCCCGAAGCGGCGCTTGATCTCCTGGAGCAATGTGAGGCTCAGATTTTTCGGGCCAACCAGCGGATCATGGACTTGAGCCGCGCGCGCAATGGCGCAACTATCGGCACCACGGCCGCGGTTTTGCTTGTCCGCGAGGAGCATTATGCTTGCATATGGGTCGGGGACAGCCGAATCTATTTGATAAAGGGTGGTGCGATCAGGCAGCTCTCACGAGACCACACGGAAGTTGAGGAACTGGTCGTGGCCGGGGCCCTGTCCCGTGAAGACGCTGAGAACTGGCCCAGCAATGTGATCACCCGGGCGGTCGGCGTCGCCGAGGAACTCGAGCTCGAGATTGTCACCGGGCCAGCGGACCCGGGCGATATCTTTGTGATCTGCAGCGATGGCCTGACCAAGCACCTGCGTGATGACGAGATTCTCGAATACGCCGCTGGCCGAAAAACCCAGGCTGCTTGTGAGGTGATGCTCGAATTGGCGCTGGAGCGCGGGGGCCTCGACAACGTAACGGTTATTGTCGTCCGGTTGTCACCGGTGGTGCGCTCATCGGAGCCGACAAAGTCGCCCGTCACGGATGGTAGCCCGGAGCGGCGGTCGTGAATCCCAAAGACCCGTTCCATCCATCTTATCGCGGCGTGCCACCCGGTACGCGGCTAAACGGCATCTACGAAATCGACCAGATGATCGGTGCCGGTGGCATGGGCGAAGTCTACAAGTGCCACGAGATTCAGACCGGCGCCGCCGTGGCGATCAAGATGCTTCTGCCGGAGATGGCAGAAAACGAGGCCGCCTTGGCATTGTTCCGCCGAGAGGCTGCGGCGCTTCATCATTTGCCGCACGAGGCCATCGTCCGCTATTTCGTCTTTACGGTAGAGCCAGCTCTACAACGGCCATACCTGGCCATGGAATTCGTCGATGGTCGGTCGTTATCGGATATCCTGACGGACGGTCCTTTGACCTTCGAGGCGCTGCTGAAGCTGATGCGGCGCATCGCCTCGGGCTTGCAGGCAGCTCACGAACGCGGAATCATTCATCGCGACGTGTCTCCAGACAATATCATCGTCCCGTTGGGCGATGTGACACGGGCCAAGATCATCGATTTTGGTATCGCTCGCTCGACCCAGGTAGGTGACAAAACCATCATCGGCGCGGGCTTCGCCGGCAAGGACAATTATGTCTCGCCCGAACAGGTCGGTCTTTACGGCAGCGAGGTCACGGCGAAATCCGATATCTACAGTCTTGGCCTGTTGCTGTTCTATGCCATGACCGGACAGAAGCTCGACATGGGCGGCAGCCAGTTTCAACTGGTTGAGAAGCGCCGACGCGTGCCCGATCTCGGCGGGGTCGACATGCGGATCCGACCGTTACTCGAGCGGATGCTACAACCTGATCCGGCAAACCGGCCTGCAACAATGGCGGAGATCGCGAACTGGCGGATCGCATCGCCATCGCCGCAGAGTTTCGATCCGTTGCAGCGTGTCGAGTCTTCTGCGTTCCGGCCGGAACGGCATGTGATGCCGAGACCAAAACGCCGCTCTCTGTGGTTGATCCTCGCTGCCGTTATTCTGATGGCGCTGCTCGGGGAGGCGGTCTATGCGTTCTATACCCTGGTCTGGTCGGTACCAGCCACCGTCAGACCGCCGCCACTGCCGAAATTCGGCCAGAAAACTGAGCCCGCCTTGCCGGAGCCGAAAGCATCGGCACCTTTGCCTTCACCGCGACCGGTAGCACCGACATCCTCGGCCGACGATGCCGCGGCGCGCACCGATCGCGTTCGTCGATATGTCGAGCAATATAATGGAGGTGACTGCTTTTTCATTCTTCCCGTTGCTATCAGTTCGAACGCGGCGGTGATCGAGGGCTTCGGCGCATCGACGGCGCCGTTTGACGCTTTCGACAAGGCGTTCAAGCGCGACCTGGGCTTCGAGGCCTCGATCGGCGCGAGGCTGGTCACGCAGGCGCAGTGTCCGGCGATCAAATTCCTCAGCCAGCTTGGCGGAAACCAGGCGCGGGTACCGCGCATCAATCTCGATTCCGTTGAAGTCAAAAATGGGGAAATGCTGAGCGGTACCATCGAGAATTTCGCCAATCGTGTTGTCGAATTGCTGTTGGTGTCCGATAGCGGAGAGGTGAAAAACCTCTCCTATTTGCTGAAGCCAGGCACCGATTCCCTGTCATTCTCGATAGGGATGCAGCGCAGCGGTGGAGGCGATGGTCCGCAACTAGTGCTGGCCGTGACGACGCCGCAGGTTCTCGATTCTTTGCGGCAGCCCAAACCGATGGCGGCTGACACGTTCTTCCTGCAGGCGGTCAGCGAGGCTCAGCGCAACAATGTCGCGATCGCCACAGCAGCGCGTTATTTTCGCCTTAAGAACTGAAAATCGATGGTGTTGCGGTCAACATACAGGATGATCAAAAGCGGCCGACGATCAGCATCTTCAAATCGTTTTCGGGCTTGAAGTCTGTTGCGGTAAATTCAAGTGCATTCGGCGCGGTTGGTTTCAGCTGCCCCGGGCAAAAACTGACCAGGCGATCGCCAGCGCCGGGATCAATGGTCAGCTTGAACGAGTGGATCGGTCCGGCCCAATTGGCGCCTGTCTTGAGCACATAATTGATCCGTCGTTCCTGAATCATCGGCGCGTTGGCGCCGTCGCCCGTGCGCTTGTCGAGTTGCGCCAGGAACGCGTCGGAGACGCAATAGTCCTTGCGATATCGCTCCACTTCAGGGGCCAGAGACTTGTTGTAGCGAAGGGGCCGTCGAAGGATGGTATCGGAGCTGGTGCCTACGCTAGGCCTGTACTCGTGGTCGACGGTGACCTCACGCTCTGCAGGAAATGTCTGCTGGCGAACGGCGGATGTCTTCGCGACCCAGGCCACGGCATATTGCTGGCGGCCTTTTTCGTCGGTTCTCACTGGCATCAATACGCCCTGATCCGCGAGCTTGGTGCGTGTGGCTTCCGGCAGATCCGCGACTCGAATTTCGCGACGTCCGATCGGCAGAAGCGGCAGCTTGAATTGATCGAGCAGGGCGCTGACATCCCTGTCGCCAACCATTGCGCGCTGGTCGATCTTGAACTGAGCGGGAACACCGTCGATCTTGGTTTTAAAATCGACGAAGTTGACCGGGTCGGTCGAGGGTAGCGCGACGTTCTCTGCCTCCGAGAGGTCGATATCAGGCAGCGGAAAGGCGACGGTTAGCGTGACGGGTTTTCCGGTCGTGTTGGCGAATTGATAGCGCACGGTGACGCGGTCGAGCGATATCCGTAGGTCCTCGCTCTCCATTGCAACGTCGTTGGTGCGGACGAACTGCAATCCGCCAATGGAAAGCTCGGCCGCAGAATCATTGGCGAGGGCGGCGCAGGTGGCCGCTAATAGGGCGCCGCCTATAACAGCGATGGAAAACAGTTTCAGCCGGTCCATGATCGCTCCTCTAGATATGCCGTAGCCTGCCTTCACTCGACCGGACCGTACAGATCGCGGCAATTCTTTTCCCACATACCACCTGGATCGCAGTTCCCCTTCATGCGTCCCAAGGCACTTTTCGTGTCGTATTTGGCTTTAAACCATTGATAAAACTTGTATACTTGGTTCGAGAACGAGCGAACGGCGTAGTCTTTTCGATGTGCGCGCAGAAGTGATCGAACGGAACCGGCCGACTGCGCGTCCAACCCGCGATACAAGTTGGTCGAAGGCCAACGCTCGACAGTTCAGTTGATTTGCTGAATATTGAGGCGAACATGCTTCGTCAAAACTGGTTGCTTCGGACCATCGTGATGGGATGGGCCGCCTGGTTTACGGGGGTCGCTGCAGCTGAGGATGCTGTGGTGCGGCAATTCTCCGTGGGTACCACCTCCACGACGGTCGGCATCGCGGCCGCCGGTGAAGACGTGGAACTGACAGGTCCACAGGCGCTCACGTCCGATGCACAGGGCAACCTGTTCGTGCTCGATCAGATCAACGGTCGCATTCTCCGCTTCAATCCGAAGCAGCCTGTCAGCGATCCGGGCATTTTGAAAATGCCTGCGGATGTCCAGGCAAACGATCTTGTCGTCCGCAGGAGCGACATCCTGGTTTGGGATGGTTCGATCCGCACGCTTAAGGCCGCCAGCGATCAGTCCACGCGCGGCATCGACGACGGTGTGGTTCAACTCGAGGAAGTCGTCACACGAGACGTTGACGATCAATTCGCCACCTCGGCCTTCGCGCAGATGGGCTCGCAGCCGCCGGGAAGCGCGGCTGATTTGCTCGATCAGAACACGCGCGCCGCAGTTATCAAAAAGGGTCGGCAGCCCGACCGGCAATATATAGCGTCCCGCGGCAAGGGATCGGTAATCGCCGATATAATTCCGAACAAAGGTGACAGTAGCGTTCGCATCGAGGTCCAGACCATGGACAACAACGAGACGATTGCCCAGCTCAGCCTGCGCGTGCCAAACAGGCTGGGCACCGTGGAGTTTCTCGAAATCGACAACAGCGATCGCTTTTATGTCCTGGGCGAGAATGTTCCGGATTCGGGACGACAGGCCTCGACCTTCGTGGCCCGCTACGCCTCGAACGGCAAGCTCGAAGGCGTTTATGAGCTGCCTTTGGAAAATACCCCGCTAACACGGCGCTTCGTGACAATTTCCGGCGATGGCGACGTTTACTTTCTGCGCACCAGAGCGGACGGGGTCGATGTCGTGGGCGTCGGCTTCCGCCCGCTTGGCAAAGCCTCGGTGATCGACCTTCGCCTGCCGAGGAACGCCGCCAAGAGACTGCCGGATGGAAGATTTGACGGCAAATTCGACGCCATCGCCGCGGTGCGGCCATCCAATCGCCAGCAGACTATCGAAACTGCGTTTGCGTTCGAAGGGGTGCAATGGAAGCTGACGCCCGCAAATTATGGCTCCGATCCGGATACGGCCTGCACCGGCTTTAACCGGATCCGCCGTCCCTGGTATCTGCAGGGCAAGATCAATCAGGAGGTCCGTGGCGTGCCCTATTGCTGGGGTTGCCACGGTTCGCTTGCCAATTTCCGCCATCGCGTCGAGGCCGGATCCATGGCCGGAAATGTTTGCACACGCAATGCTCCGCGCGCCGATGTTGCCGGAGTAGATTGTTCGGCTTTCGTCAGCGCGGCATGGGGACTATCGGTTCACTACACAACCGCCGCCATTCCAGCGATCGCCAAACCATTGGAGAATCCCTGGGATCTGAAGCCCGGCGACGCCCTGAACAAGCCCGGGTCGCATGTCATGCTGTTCCTGCGCTTTACGCCGGATCGCAAGGCCGAAGTGATGGAGGCTTCGACCGGCGGCTGCAATGGCCGTGTCTGCCGCAATGTCTATCCCCTGGCCTCACTTCTGGAGCGGGGCTACGTTCCGGTACGGTTCCGCGCCTTGGCCGAGGACGGGACGACGGTTTCGGCGAGTGCCTATCAGGATACGGACTCGCCGACTGGCCGTTCAAAGAAGCCGGGCACCTTAAGACGGTGAACCTCCTGAGGGATATTGACGACAAACGTTTATTCGCCGCGGCAGGCCCTCCAATAGGCTGCGTTGCGGCGCGCCAGGACGACATCCAGTCCTTGCTCGGGATGGCGTAGCCCTGGGCCAGACTGGTGAGGTCTATTTCGCTGAGGTAACCAGCCATGCGCGGGGCGTTGAAGATCATACTCATCACAGCCTTTTTCATGGCTTCAGGCGTTCGCCCGGACAGCGCGCAGGCGGCGAACACGCTGCAGCTCAGCAATCCTGACGGCGGCGAAGTGCGGGCCCTTGTGATCGGCGTTGATGACTATCAGTACGTTCGAAAACTGAAGGGCGCGACGGCGGACGCCCACGACATCGATTCAAGCCTGAGGACGATGGGTGTTAGGGATGTGACGGCCCTGATCAATGACCAGGCCGATCGGTCGAACGTGCTGCGCGAAATCAGCGCGCTGGTTGAGCGCACCAGGAACAACGATATCGTCTTTCTGTCGATTGCCGGACATGGATCTCAAGAGCCCGAGCGTATCAAGGGATCGCAGCCCGATGGCATGGAGGATGTCTTCCTGCTGCCCGGCTTCGCGCCCACACCGACGGGCTCGCAGCAACGCATCCTTGGCAGCGAATTCAATCACTTCATCCGGCAATTCGAGCTGCGCGGAGCCAAAGTCATCTTCGTTGCGGATACATGCCATGGTGGCGGCATGGTACGCGACATCGATCCACGCGCGGCCGAGATGAGCTTTCGCCAAATTCCAAACTACACCTTGTTGGTCGACGAACTGAAACCTGTTTCAGACCCGAGTGATCCGCGGTCGGAACTCGATCTCGATCATACCGCCTTTCTCGCTGCGGTCGATCGCAATACCAAGGCGCCGGAAGTCCGTGTCCCGGGCATTGACGGATTGCGCGGCGCCTTGAGCTACGCCATCGCCCGAGCCATCGAAGGCAATGCCGATGCCAATCACGACGGCAAGGTGACACTCAAGGAGCTATTCGCCAATATCCGGCAAGTCGTGTACCAGTTGTCCGATCAGCGGCAAAACGTGGTCACCATGACCTCGCCAAGCCGATCGCCGGACACCGACGTCGCGTTTGGCCTGACACGCGGTGTTACGCTGATCCAGGGGCCTGTTGAAGCCGGCCCTCAGCCTTCTGCCCCTCCGTCACTGGCGTCCGTAGCGCCGGCGTCTGCGAGCCTTTCGGCCACCAGCACTGCGCCGATCCCATTGCCGGGCCCAAATCCGCAAGGCGCTGAGCGTGTGAGTGCGCCGATCAGGCTGGCGGCGCTCGACGGCAAGACCAGCTATTTTCCCAGCCTGAAATCCCGCGACTCGACATTTCAGACGGTCCAGCCCACGGACAATCCAGACTTGATCTGGGATCCGGTAACGCACGACGTTATCTCCTGGGGGGACGTCATCGCCTACGGGGTCGAGACGGCCGACCTTCCCACAGTTATTGACAGGACGGCGGCGATCCGCTCTCTCAAGAGCATGGCGACCAAGTCGCCCCAGGTGATGCGTGTCTCGCCGGACGATCGTCTGCATCACAATGGTCAGGCGATCGATATCGATCTGTCCGATGTGGGGGGCCGCGCAGTGGTCCTGTTCAACGTTTCCGGCGATGGTACGATTCAGATGCTTTATCCAGTTGGCTCCGATGCATCGCCGGTCCGGTCGGACAACCTGCGGCTTCCGCTGCGTGTTCGCGAACCCTTTGGCGCCGAGCAGGTGGTCGCTGTGACATCCCAGCAGCGTATGGTGGACTTCGAGAAAGTGCTCCAGCAGTTGAATCGTCGACGCGCATCCGGGCAGGCTATTAAGAACCTGGAACGATACCTGCCGGCTGACGCGCGGGTCGGTTCGGTCGGATTCTTTAGCATCCCCTGACGGTTTCCTCAGCGAGAACCTTGATGCTGCCGAACAGACTGATCGTGGGCTGCTGTCTCGGCGTTCTGGTGGCGCCGATTGGAGGCGCCGCGGCAAGATCGCCTGGAATTGACCTAGCAAGGCTTGCTCGCGTCGAACTCGCATCCTTCGAATCCTTCGCGGCCTCGACACCATCGCCGATTCGTCTTACTTCGCGTGCGATCAGGGTCGCGCAAAATGCGTCCGACCGAAACAACATACTGCCCAATATTCCAAACACAGCGAACGTGTCGCTGCAGATGAGTCCCGATCAGTCCGTCGGCGTCGGCACCAAAATTTCGTTTCGGGTAAAAACCAAAAAGCCGGGCTATCTGATGCTGGTCGACATCGACGCCAATGGGACAATGTCCCAGATTTTCCCGAGTCCCGAAATGATTGTTCAATCTCAGGAAGCGGCGGCGAATTTCATCAAGCCCGGCGAGGAGTTGCTGATCCCGAATTCGGCTGCCAAAAAGCGCGGATTCGAATATGTCATAGCGCCGCCGCTGGGAGAGGCGGCGGTTGTCGCAATTCTCAGCGACCGGCGGGTTCAAATTCTTGACTTGCCCGATACTGCGCAGAAGCAGCGGACCGAAGCAGAAACCATCAACTATCTCACCGGATGGACGAACGAGTTGCGGATACCGGATCCCGGCACCGGCAAACTGCTGCCGGGAAATTGGTCGTTCGATATCAAGCGCTATTCGATCAAGTAGCGTGCGACACCGGCTGATCTGGTAATGTCGCGTGGTCCTTGGGCCCGAGTACAAACGGCTGGTGCGGAGGCCCTGGCAATCGGCGAATTTAGTCTGCCTGTCCGACTATGGATCCGACGCTGCGGCGAAATCAATTCGGAATCCGGCCGAACGCTGCAACTCGGCGTCCGTTGGAAGAGAGAATTCGGATCGCGACCAGATCGCGTATGCGAAAACGAAG
>JBDTKD010000308.1:0-9503 GCA_039935515.1 Bradyrhizobium sp. | reverse complement strand
GGACAGTATCGGCAACCCATGGTGGACGTTCCAGCCGGAATTCGTGGTTTCCTATCTGAAGGACGGCTGGAATCTGACCGCCAACTTTTTCGAGGAGTTCAATACCGCCAACTCCATCACCGGCTATACTTCGGGCGATGTCTCGCACGCCGAATTCACGGCGACCAAGACGGTCGGCAAGTGGACGGTCGGTCCCATTGCCTATTATGCCGGGCAGGTGAGCAATGACATCGCGAGTGCCACCTATTATGGCGGCACGATCAACACCAATCGGTACAATGTCTGGGCCGCCGGTGCTCTGGTTGGTTACGAGTTCGGACCTGCCGCCTTGAACGTCTGGGCCACTCAGGAATTTTCTACGTCCGCCTCGGGGGGAACCATGATACCTGGCGCGGACTCGGCGTCGATCACCAGGGGCTATTCCATCTTCGCCAGCCTGAGCTACCGGTTGTGGGCGCCGGATGAGCCGGCACAGCAGCCCAAGAAGTCCATGTTCTACAAATGATTCACGGCTAAACGATCGGCGGAAGAGCGCTTCTGCGGCCCGCGATTTCATTGCGGGCCGCAGAAACGTGTCTGGGGGTCCTGACGCCGCCTCGCGGCGTCGCGCACATTCACCAATAGCTATTCAGACGCGAAATACCGCGATAGCGAGAATTCAGTCGCGCATGACGGCAGCTTTGGTACTCTTTGCTGGTGGAGAGAGCATCGCACGCACATCGCCGGGAAGGGAAGTTGATCGGGCCGTTCGGCAACCAAAATCAGGTCGGGTCTTGGCCGGCTCTCTCCATTTTGTCCTTGCATGCCCGCAAGACATCATCCTTGCCGAGATCGATCTGGTCGAACTGCGGACGCCGCTAACAGCACGCGAAGCGCGGAGATCACCCGCATACAAGCTGGTGCCAGGAAAACCCCTGGCGCTTGCCCGTTGCCCCTGGGCGATCACCACACGTCAACTCGATGCCGGCGAGAATGTCAGATTTTCATCCGAGACAATGCTGCATGCGCGGACCCGATTGTCGATCGCTGGTGGCTTTCGCCAAACCAGGCATGCAACGCCAGGCCCGCGCCACGGCCGCCATAGACGTTCAGGCATCCATCGCCATCGTGGTGAGATCATCGGCCACGACGTCCGAGGCCTTCTGCGAGCCAACCGATCCGCAAAAGCTGGCGAGACCTATCATCGAGCATGTGCAGCGCCTGACGCACGGCTCGTGCACCGATCCTCCCGGCCAACAGATCATTTCCGGCGACGTCAAGGCTGCCTACCAGCGAAGGCCCAGGACGGAAGATGCCCACCAATTGGATCTATTGGTTTAGCGCAATTTCCGCCTCAATGGCTTCATCCTTCGAGACGCATCGCTTCGCGATGCTCCTCTGGATGAGGTCTGAGACCCTCATGGTGAGGAGCGCGTCTTCGCGCGTCTCGAACCATAAGGCCTCGGAAGAAGCAACAATGATTCGAGTGAACCGCAAGACGCTTTAGCGCGCGACGAACCGCAGGACCTGACGGCAGTTTCGATCCAGCCGGGGATCAACTGCCATGTCGCGGCTCGGTAACCGTGGTCGCGGGCGCGTCACGTTTGACCTCGGGAAACAGCCACATCGCAAAAATCATGAAAAATCCGAGAAAGGCGACGACGTACTGGATGCGGCCGTGGCCGAGCAAATGCTGACAATAGACGGCGAAGGCCGTCACCAGAACGACAAGCAGCGACAGGCCGAGCTTGATCTTGACAGGCATCGCAGCACCTCCGACGATCACGATATATTGGCCGAGGCAAGTCCCGCAATCTTGGCGAGGGTCGCAAGCGCCAGCACCCCGGCCAGACTGCATGGCGGCTCCAGCCGGGGGATCCCGCGCGCGGTAGGGCGCCTTTATTCGGCGGGCGCGATGAATCCCGCAGACGGGCGCGCCATTCCGGGTATTGGCGTACGCGAGGTCTTGCGCATGTCCGTCTTCACGAAGCGGGTGTCATAGCCGTTCAGGAGATGACCGATCAGCCCGCGGTCGAGGTCCGAGGTGCCAAACAGCCAATCCATCACCGGGAACGTCAGGTTCATGTTTCGCTCCATCATGATCGATTGATTGTGATGCGCCGTATGGTGGCGGCGGAGCGTGTTGACGAACGGGGCGTTGCGCACAAACCAGTTGTCATCGACATGACAGCAGAAATGCATGAACTCGTAGATCAGATACATCGCCGTGGTCGTCGAGATCAGCAGCCAGCCGACATTGGGCGAGATCAGCCAGCCGAGGACAAGCGCGGGGACGATCGACATCATGGTGAAGGTCACCAGCGCATAGGGCGGAAAGAAGGTGACGCGCCAGTCGTTGTGGTTGGCGAAGCGCATCTCCTGTTCGGTGAAGAACTGGTGATGCATCAGCGTGTGCCGGTTGTAGATCGCGCGGAACGCCTTGATCCGCGATGGCCGGTGCATCACGTAGCGATGGATCCACCATTCGAAGAAATTGGCAAACAGAAAGGTCACCGGCACGATGCCGAGTTCCCACCAGCGCAGATCGCTGACGTTGGCGAAATACACCGACAGGGCGGTAAATCCGATCACATAGATGACGAAGACATGGAGCCAGCCATTGTACCATCCGGCGATGCGGTGACGGTACGTCGCCCGGTAAGTGCGCTGCCGCTCGGTCATTTGACTCGATGATAATTCCATCTGATCGCCTCCCTGGTCGCGCCGGCTCCCATCTGATATATCACCAATCTATTAGGCCGGCAATAGGTTCGCTTCGTCATTCCGGGGCGCGCGGAGCGCGAGCCCGGAATCCATACTCCCGATGGTGGTTATGGATTCCGGGCCTGCGCCAAGAGGCGCATCCCGGAATGACGAAGAAGAGGCAAACCGGCGCGCCCCAGTATGACGGGAAGGGTCGGATGGCTTCGCCATTCGTAGCCCGGATGGAGCGCAGCGAAATCCGGGGCCGGCTCATCCGCATCGCGATTCCCGGATTACGCTGCGCTCCATCCGGGCTACAGTCGTTGAGCCTCGCAGCAGCGTAGCGGGACCGCGACTTGACCTGCAAAGACGGGAGAACCGCATGAAACACTATCTGGGAGATCGAACCATCGACGGTGTCAAGGTGACCGTCGACGGCGGTCCGCTCGATCCTCGCCTGCAGGTGAGGGAGTTCACCAGGAATGGATTTGAGTGGAGCTACGAGGGCCCGGAGCCGCGCCAGCTCGCGCTGGCGTTGCTCGCCGACCATCTCGGCGACGACGCTGGCGCGATGGCGTCGGTCGAATCCTTCATGCGCTCCGTGGTGGCGAATTTCGGAAACGAGTGGGAGATGACGTCGGCCGACATCGATCGGGCGCTGGCCGCGCTTTCCGGCAAGACTGCGGCCTGAATGACCCTGACTGATCCGGATTCAGGTATCGAGCGTCTTGCGGGCGAAATCCTCGATGTAGTCGATCAGCCGGTCCGACGCGCTCGCAGCGGCCTGAACCTTCCGCAGCGAAACCGCCTCCGCGACCGCGGCGTGCAGCTTGGCGGCGAGTGGCAGATCCGCGACCTGCTGATAGTGCTGATACCAGAACCGGCGCGACAGGGCGTTCATCAGGCCCATCGAGCGCCGGGCGAATTCGTTTCGGGCGGCGGTCGCGATCAGGATGTTGAAGCGCTGGTCGAGGCGCATGAAAGCGATGTCATCGGACTTGCCGGCGACCGTGAGCATGGCCTGCGCCACCTCGGCGAATTCGCTGCGTTCGTCCGGTGAGGCGCGTTCGGCCGCAAGGCTTGCCATCAGCCGTTCCAGCTCGCGCCGCACTTCGAGCAGGCGCAGTTGCAGCCGCAAATTGATCTCGGAGACCATGATGCCGCGCCTCGGCATGATCACCACCAGCCCGTCCCTGGCGAGCCGCTGCAGCGCCTCGCGGATCGGGGTCCGGCCGATCTTGAGGCGAACGGCAAGAGCCTGCTCCGACAACACCGTTCCGGGCGCCAGTTGCAGGGTGACAATCATCTCTTCGAGTTCGCGATAGGCGCGATCGGTGAGCGTTCCATCGGCCTCGACGACCCGGGACCGGCGTTTTGCTGGCGCTTTTGCTTTCAATTCGTTCCTCGTCTGAGCCGGCGGCCGCCCGCACGCGGGCCTGGTCGACGCTCATCCCAAGGGTATATTCGTCATATATCTCAAGGCAACCCCGAAAGCGGGGCCGGATCGCCCCGCGGGTTCGCCAGATCGAAACAGCCCGAGGCACTCAAGAAACCATGGCTCCGAGGCCGGGCGATTGCCCGCCAACCCCTGTTCATTCTGCGCCGAAACGGTAATTTGATATCCTGGGCAGGAAAAACGAGGAAAGGCTGGAAATGGCGGGACTCTACTTCGAACAATTCTCGGTCGGTCAGACCTTTGTCCATGAAATCAGGCGCACGGTCACCGACATGGACAACATCCTGTTCTCGTCGCTGACATATAACCCGGCGGCGGTCCATATCGACCATGAATATGCCAAATCGACCGAATTCGGCAAACCGCTGATGAACTCGATTTTTACGCTGGGTCTGATTATCGGGCTTTCGGTGCAGGACACCACCCTGGGGACGACGGTCGGAAATCTCGGCATGGAAGAAACCAGGTTTCCGCGCCCGGTCTTTGCCGGGGACACCCTGCGGGCGGAGACGAAAATTCTGGCGGTGCGCGACAGCAAATCCCGTCCGACCCAAGGTATCGTCACGTTCGAACATCGCGGCTTCAACCAGCGTAACGAAGAAATCGCCTATTGCCGCCGGATCGGGTTGATGATGAGGCGCCCCGGATGAAACTACGCTCGCTTTTGTTTGTGCCGGCCGACAGCGAGCGCAAGTTCGCGAAGGCCGACGGTATCGGCGCCGACGCGCTGATTCTTGATCTGGAGGATTCCGTCGCGCCGCCACGCAAGGCGCTCGCGCGCGGCATGGTGAAAGACCTTCTGGGAGCAACGTCGCGCGACTGGGCGTTTCTGGTGCGGGTCAACCCGCTCGGAAGCGGCCTGACGCTCGGCGATCTGGCGGCGGTGGTCCGCCCCGGTCTTGATGGCATCCTGATTCCGAAGGTGAGCGGGATTGAGGATATCGAGCTGATTTCCAACTACCTTGATGCGCTGGAGGTCGCCGCGGGTGTAACGCCAGGTCATGTCAGGCTGCTGGTGGTGGCGACCGAGACGCCGGCGGCCATGGTCGGCTTCGCCGGCTATGCAACCCCCAGCCGTCGCCTGGTGGCAATGACGTGGGGCGCCGAGGATCTCGGCGCGGCCCTTGGCGCGCTCTCGAACAAGGAAGCAAACGGAGATTGGACGTTTCCCTACCAGATGGCGCGGGCACAATGTCTGTTTGCAGCCGGGGCGGCGGGCGTGCTGCCGCTCGACACCCTGTATGCGGATTTCAGGGATCAGAAGGGGCTGGCGGAAAGCTGCCGGATCGCCCGTCGCGACGGTTTTGTCGGGCGGATCGCCATCCACCCCGACCAGATCGCAACCATCAATGAATGCTTCACGCCGTCAGAGGCCGATCTCGCGCATGCGCGTCGTGTCGTTGCGGCCTTCGCGGCGCAGCCCGACGCGGGCACGCTTGGCATCGACGGCAAGATGTACGACATGCCGCATCTGATTGCGGCGAAACGCGCGCTCGCCTCGGTTGGAGAGGCCGTTACGCCATGAGTTCCGTGCTGGGCGGTCAACGCGCTGCCATCACGCTCTGCGCCGGCGTCGCCGGTTAATGCCTGATTGGTCCGGCGGTCCGTAAGACCGGCGATACCGCGATGCTATCACCAAGGGAGAAAGCAAATGATGAACCGGAGAACAGTTCTGCAGGCGGGGGCGGCCATATTCGCGGGAGGTGGCGCGCTCGGTGGATCGACGCTCGCAAGCTTCGCGGCGCAGACCATGACGCTGCCGTTCGACGATGGCGAGCGGCCGATTGTCAAATTTCCGCAGAAGCGGCCGATGATCGGACTCACCAGCCGGCCGCCGCAGCTCGAAACCCCGTTCGCGGTATTTAACGAGGGCGCGATCACCCCGAACGATGCGTTTTTCGTGCGCTACCATCTCGCCGGCTTGCCGCTCGATATCGATCCCGACAAGTTCGCGGTCGAGATCAAGGGAAAGGTCGACAAGCCCGCGAAATTATCGCTGGCCGAAATCCGCAAGATGCCGGCGGTCGAGATCGTCGCCGTCAACCAGTGCTCCGGCAACAGCCGGGGGTTCTTCATGCCGCGCGTAGCCGGCGGTCAAAGCGGCAACGGCGCGATGGGCAATGCGCGGTGGAAGGGCGTTCCGCTAAAGGCGGTGCTGGACAGGGCCGGCGTGCAGGCCGGCGCCAAGCAGGCCGTGTTCGGCGGCATGGACGGTCCGGCCAGCGACAGGACGCCCGATTTTGCCAAGGCGCTCGACATCGACCACGCGCGCGACGGTGAGGTGATGCTCGCCTATTCGATGAACGGACGGGATCTGCCGTTCCTCAATGGCTTTCCGCTCCGCCTCGTGGTGCCCGGCTACTACGGCACCTACTGGGTCAAGCATATCAATGAGATCACCGTTATCGACAATGTCTTCGATGGTTTCTGGATGAAGACCGCCTACCGCATCCCGGACAATGACTGCCACTGTGTCGAACCCGGCACGGCGCCCAAGGCCACCATTCCCATCAACCGGTTCAACGTGCGCTCGTTCATCACCAATATCGCCGACGGCGCCCAAGTGAAGGCCGGCAGCACCGCGTTGAAAGGCATCGCCTTCAACGGCGGCAGCGGTATCAAGGACGTCGCCGTATCCACCGACGGTGGCAAAACCTGGGAGCAGGCCAAGCTGGGCAAGGATCTCGGCAAGTACTCCTTCCGCGAATGGAGCCTGCCGGTGAAGCTCGCCGCGGGCGCCCACGAATTGAAAGTTCGCGCGACCAGCAATGACGGAAAGACACAGCCGATGGAGGCTTCCTGGAATCCGACGGGGTATATGCGCAACGTAGTCGAAACCGTCCGCGTCACGGCCGCCTGAGGAGAATGATGATGAAACGATCGACACTGATTGCGCTTTCGAGCGTCGTTGCGACGGTCATCGGGGGTTACGGGGTGGTCACGGCCGCTGCAAAGCCGGTCGCCTACAAGCTGCCGGACGAAACCGCGGCCTTCAGGCCGGGTCCCAACCTCGACGTCGTGCAGAACAATTGCACGGCCTGCCACTCGGCCGACTATGTCGCGACCCAGCCGCGTGGACCGAAGTACAAGAAGGATTTCTGGCAGGCCGAAGTCAACAAGATGATCAAGATCTACGGCGCCCAGATCGACGACACCGATGTTGGCAAGATCGTTGATTACCTTGCAGCGACCTATTGAGAAATACGTCATGCAGCCCGAAGGCGCACCGGTCGACGGTGCGCCTTTTCGCCGTTCGCGAGCAGGCGCGAGTTCTCGCGCGAACCCGGATCGTCGCGCCCGTCGTCGCGCAGGAGTGAGGGATGTCTGCAGTCAACAAGCCTGACTCCGCTGGAAGCGTCATCGCCGCGCGGGTCGCGTCGCTCGCGCCCGGTATCGGGCTGTGCGTCGTCATCACGCTGGTGTCGCTCGCGCTTCAGCAGCTCGAAGAGCGCGTTTTCAGCCATCCCTATCTGGAAGCGCTGGTGATTGCGATCCTGGTCGGGATGGCCGTCCGCAGCTTCTGGGAACCGGGCCAGCGCTGGCGCTCGGGGATCGCATTCAGCGCCAAGCAGGTGCTGGAATTGGCGGTGGTGCTGCTTGGTGCCACCATTTCGTTCTCCGCGATCGCCGCTTCCGGCCTGACTCTGATTTCCGCAATCGTGATCACGGTCGGCGTCATCCTCGCCGCCAGCTACGGTATCAGCCGAATGCTCGGTCTGCCGGTCAGGCTCTCGATTTTGGTGGCTTGCGGCAATTCGATCTGCGGCAATTCGGCGATCGCGGCCATCGCCCCCGTGATCGGCGCCAACGGCGATGATATCGTGGCCTCGATATCGTTCACCGCCATCCTCGGCGTGGTGATCGTGCTCGGGCTGCCCCTGCTAGTCCCGTTGCTGGCGCTTTCGCCGACGCAGTACGGCATCCTGGCCGGCCTGACCGTCTATGCCGTGCCGCAGGTGCTCGCGGCCACCGTGCCGGTCGGCCTGATCAGCACCCAGATCGGGACACTGGTCAAGCTGGTGCGGGTTCTGACGCTGGGGCCGATCGTGATTGGCTTCTCGTTGCTGGGACGCGGACTGAGGCAAGGGGCCGCAGGGCCGGCGGCGGCGACCCGCTTCAATCCGCTTCACCTGGTGCCGTGGTTCATCGTCGGCTTCCTGGTTCTGGCGGCGCTTCGCTCGTTCGAAATATTGCCCGCTTCAATCGCCGCGCCGGTGTTGAAGGTGGCTTCTTTGCTGACGGTCGTTTCGATGGCGGCGCTGGGACTCGGGGTAGATATCACCGTGCTCAGGCGCGTTGGCGGCAAGGTGACGGCCGCCGTGACGATTTCCTTGCTTTTGTTATTGATGATGAGCCTTGGTATCATCCGCCTGTTCGCCTGATGCGATCGCGGTGAGCCCGACCGATCGCGGGAAGGTTGACGCGAAGATAGGCATGAGCCATTTTTGACTGCGAAATCGCACGCCAGGATAGCGCAACGCATGTTTCAGGCCTCATTGGGCGTTCCCAGGTTGCGGAGAAGTAATGAAAACGAAGCATGAATCGCTGTCGAATGCCGTCCAGGAGGGTGCACTCGCTAAATTTGGAATCGGTCAGCCAATGCCTCGCATCGAGGATCGGCGATTTATTACGGGTAGGGGCCGATATGTCGACGACACCGACGAGACCGGTCTGCTTCACGCCGCCTTTCTGCGATCGCCTCACGCTCATGCCGAAATCCGCAGCATCGACACCTCCGCCGCCCGATCCGCTGCGGGGGTTGTCGCCGTCTACACCGGTGCGGATTGGCAGAGCGCTGGCTTCTCCGGGCTGCCGTTGCGCCCGTCGATCAAGCAAGCCGATGGTTCTCCGATTGCCTCCACCCCACGCCCAGGCCTGGCGGTCGGTCGAGTCCGGCATGTCGGCGAATGTGTCGCCATGATCGTGGCGGAAACCGTCCGGCAGGCGCACGACGCGCTGGAGGCCATCGACGTTCAATACGCGACGCTCGATTGTGTCGTGGAGGCGCGGCAGGCGCTGGACCGCGACGCGCCCAGGATCTGGTCCGACAACAGCTCCGGCAATCTCGCTTTCCTCTGGCGGGTCGGAAATGCCGAGAAAACCGAGCAGGCTCTTGCCGGCGCCGCGCACATCGTGACGCTCGATCTCGTGAACAATCGCCTGGTGCCGAATTCGATGGAAACCCGCGGGGTCATGGTCCGGCGCGACTCCCGGACCGGCCAATTGACGTTTTCAGGCTCGATCCAGAATCCCTTCGGCTTTCAGGGGTTGCTGTGTGAGCTATTCGGCTGGCCGAAACAGAAACTTCGCTGCAAGGTGGACGACGTCGGCGGCGGCTTTGGCTGCAAAAATCAACTGCAGCCTG
>JBDTKD010000307.1:0-2812 GCA_039935515.1 Bradyrhizobium sp. | reverse complement strand
TGCTCACCGCGCTGGTTGCCGCGCCGCTGACGCGGCCTCCTCCGCTTACCTCGATCTCGGACACCGCGCGGGCCGTCGACCGCAGCTCCATGCCGGCGCTGGACCGGTTCCAGGCCCGCGACGGCACCACGCTCGCCTACCGCCACTACCCGGCGCGCGGAACCGTGGTCGGACGCGTCGCCATCCTCGTTCACGGCTCGTCGGGGTCGAGCACGAGCGTCCATGCGCTCTCCGATGCGCTGGCCGCGCGCGGCGTCGAAACCTTTGCGGTCGATATTCGCGGCCATGGCGCCTCGGGGGCACGCGGCGATATCGCCTATCTCGGCCAGCTCGAGGATGATCTCGCCGATTTTGTCGCGGTGGTGCGCAAGACCGCGCCGACCGCGCCGCTGACGTTGCTCGGCCACTCCGCTGGCGGAGGGTTCGCGCTGCGCGTGGCGGCGTCGCCAATCCAGGACCTGTTCGCGCGCACCGTGCTGCTCGCGCCCTATCTTGGTCACAACGCCCCGACCAACCGGCCGCACTCCGGCGGCTGGGCCAGCGCCGACATTCCGCGCCTCATCGGGCTGGCGGCGCTGCGTCAGATCGGGGTCGCCTGCTGCGACGCGCTGCCGGCGCTGGCCTTCGCGGTGCCGGAAAATTCAGGGAAATTCCTGACGCCGACCTATTCGGTACGGCTGATGCGCAACTTTGGCACCGATGGCGGGTATCGCGCCGATCTCGCTGCCGCGACCAGGCCGCTCACGATCTTCTGTGGCGCCGACGACGAGTTGATGATCGCGGATGAATATGCCGAGGCCGTGCGCGGCATCACGCCGCCGGTCGACGTCAAGCTGATTCCCGGCGCCAATCACATGGCCATCGTCAGCGCGCCCGCCGCGGTGTCGGCCATCGCCGACGACGTTGCGACGCGTTGACGGAGGCAATCATGATCGACAGCAAGCAGGCCATCGAAGCGCTCGGCGAGATCGACGAGATTGTTCGCCGGGTGCGGCAGTCGCAGATTTACGATACCGCGAGCAAGTTGATGATCATGTGGGGCGGGCTGGTGTTTGCCGGCAACCTCGTGACCTACTTCACGCCCCGCTACGCCAACTACGCCTGGATTCTGGTTTACATCGCCGGCGTCGCGGGCTCGGCTGCCGTCGGCGTGTTTGGCCGTGTACGGTCCGGGCTGCCCAGCTTCGATCTCAGAGCGCTCGCAGCCTTCCTGATGTTCTTCGGATTCGGCTTTTTCTGCGTCAATGGGCTCGGCCACTTCACGCCCCGCCAGGTGGGTACGTTCTGGCCGATCTACTTCATGCTGATGTACTGCATGGCAGGCTTGTGGTTCGGCACCATCTTCATCGCGATCGGTCTCGCCGTGACGGCGCTGACACTGGTCGGTTATTTCTTCATCGGCGAGGCGTTTCCGCTGTGGATGGCGTTCGTCAATGGCGGCGGGCTCATCCTGGGCGGTCTCTGGATGCGCCGGGACTGAGCGATGGCAGAGCTTGATGACATCATTCACCAGCCGCTGCGGCTGAAGATCATGGCGGCGCTGAACGCCATGCCGGGCGGCACCGGGCTCGAGTTTTCAAAACTGAAAAAGCTGACCGGCGCCACCGACGGCAATCTCGGCGCCCATATCGAGACGCTGTCGCGGGCCGGCTATGTCGCGGTCGCCAAGGCCTTTGTCGGCAGGAAGCCGCAGACCACGGTGACCGCGACCGCGGCCGGCCGCGGCGCCTTCGCCCGCCATGTCGCCACGCTGCAGGAGATCATCGCGGCCTCGGCGCGGCAGGACTGACGACGTCGTAGCCCGGATGCAGCCCTCGGGTCACGCCTTCGGCGTGCCCAAGGATAAACTCCGCGCAATCCGGGATGGCGGCGAGGCGGCCCCGGATTTCGCTTCGCTCCATCCGGGCTACGCCCTTTCCCCTTGCAGGGGACGGGAATTTCGTGCGACCGACTTTGGCTTGGTGCACCTTCGTTGGTTTGCTCATGCACATTCTCCTGCTCGGTTCCGGCGGCCGCGAACACGCACTGGCGTGGAAGATCGCGGCCTCTCCTTTGCTGACCAAACTCTGGTGCGCACCGGGCAATGCCGGCATTGCGCGGGAAGCCGAATGTGTGGCGCTCGATATCGCCGACCATGGCGCCGTGATCGATTTCTGCAAGCGCCACGCCGTGGAGCTGGTGGTGGTCGGCCCGGAGACGCCGCTGGCCGCCGGGATCGTCGATGATCTCGCGGCCGTCGGCGTCAAGGCGTTCGGTCCGAGCCGGCAGGCGGCGCGGCTCGAGGGCTCCAAGGGCTTTACCAAGGCACTGTGCAGCGAATTCTGGATTCCGACCGGAGCCTATGGCCGCTTCACCAGCGCGACAGAGGCGCTGGCGTATGTGCGGGCGCAGGGCGCGCCGATCGTGGTCAAGGCCGACGGGCTGGCGGCAGGCAAGGGCGTGGTGGTCGCCAACACCCTGCGCGAGGCGGAGGACTCCATCGCCATGATGTTCGAGGGCGCGTTCGGCGCGGCGGGCGCGGAAATCGTGATCGAGGAATTTCTTGCCGGCCGCGAGATCAGCTTTTTTGCGCTGTGTGACGGCGAAACCGCGATCCCGCTGGCCTCCGCGCAGGACCACAAGCGGGCGTTCGATCACGACCAGGGGCCGAACACCGGCGGCATGGGCGCCTATTCGCCGACGCCATTCGTGACGCCGGACATCCACGAGGCGATCATGGCTAGGATCATTCGCCCGACCGTCGCCGGGATGAAGGCGCGGGGCACGCCGTTTCGCGGCGTACTCTATGCCGGGGTGATGCTGACGGCGGCCG
>JBDTKD010000306.1:0-5237 GCA_039935515.1 Bradyrhizobium sp. | reverse complement strand
ACTGCTCCACCACCTGATTGTTATTGCTGTTGACGACCTGATAGACGATCGAGGCCGCGGCCTGATCGAAAAAAGCCTGGTGCGAGACGTAGTCGCTCGCCGTCTGCAAATCGTTGCGCGCGCCGGCGCTCGCGTCCACGGCGGTGACGCTTTGGCTCGCGGGCAGCTGCGTGGCGACGGCGTTTTGCGCCGCTGCCGGCTGAAAAACGGATATTGCAGCCGGCGACCCCACCGGCTTGACGCTGAAATCGATACTCATGGCAGCCTCCTGGCTTTCCTCGAGTCTAATCCCAGCCCCTCCGTGCGCAATTATGACCGCGACCTCTCAACGCCCGGTTAGAGAATGCGGTGAACGCCGCGCTGATACCGGCGCGAAAATTTTATGCAAATTCCGGCATTTGGCGGCTTTCAGCGACCGCTCGGGCTCGCGCCCAAGCGCAATTTCCACCTCAATTGCTTCATCCTTCGAGACGCATCGCTTCGCGATGCTCCTCTGGATGAGGTCTGAGACCCTCATGGTGAGGAGCGCGCCTTCGCGCGTCTCGAACCATGAGGCCTCGGGACAAGCAACCATGATTCGAGTGAACCGGAAAACGCCTCAGAGCGAGCGGCTGACCGTGAGCGGCGCGATGTGGCGCGGACCCGGCGCGGCGCGCCGTCCGGCCGCGGTATAGGTGTTGGGGATATTGCGGCGCTGCATCTCGGTGTTGACGCCGCGCACAATGCTCTCGGAAACCGCGTGCGCCGTCGCCAGCACCGTGAGATTGACCTGCAGCATCGAGCGAAACAGGTCGTGATGGCGGTGCAGCGTGGTCAAGAGTTCTGGAGCGGTCTCCGCCAGGTACTTCTGGCTGGCCTTCAGATACGCGATCGCGCCGGCATAGCGATGCGACAGCTCCGTTTTCTTTGCCACCGACGCCATCGCTTCGCGGACCTTGCCGGCGCGAACCAGTTCGGTTTCGCGCTCGATGACGCCGAGCAGGGCACTCATGACCTCCATCAGGGTCTCGGCGAGCTGGCGTGCCTCGGCTGGCGTCGCCGCCATCGGAATCGGTGGCGTCGCCGGTTGCCGCTGCGGATGCTGGTTCATGTCGGTTTTCCTTGGGTCTGGCCGGATGTTTTGGCTTGCTGCAGAATCAGCTCGCGATAGACGTCCTTGGAAATTCCGATGCCGCCGGCCTGGGCGAAGGACTTGGAATATTGTTCGGTCAGCATCGAGCGCCACACGCCGGTGCCGGGCGTATCGCCGAACGGGCCCTCGCCCTTGAGGCCGCTGGTCATCTGGGCAAACATCGAATTGAGAAACACCGCCTCGAAATCGGTCGCTGTCGTCTGCGCCTTGGCCTGCGCCTGCGGCGAGACTTTCTTTAGCGCCTGCGCGAGTTCGAGATCGGGGCGTCCAGCATAGCTTGGGATCGCGCTGTTCGCGACCGGGCGGCTGGAGATGCTGTTCACGCCGGTCTGCATCACATCACCTCGATATCGGCCTCAAGGGCGCCCGCGGCCTTGATCGCTTGCAGGATGCCGATCAGGTCGCGCGGCCCGATACCGAGTCCGTTGAGGCCGTCGACGAGCTGTTGCAGTGACACGCCGTTCTTCACCAGCGCGAATTTCTTGCCGTCCTCGGTCACCCCGACACGCGAATTCGGCGTCACCACGGTTCGTCCGCGCGACAGCGGATTGGGCTGGCTGACCTGCGGGCTTTCGGAAATCGTCACGGTAAGGTTGCCCTGGGCGACCGCCACGGTGGCGACGCGGACGTCGCGGCCCATCACGATGATGCCGGAGCGTTCGTCGATCACGATCTTGGCCGCGAGGTCCGGTTCGACCTGCAACTGCTCGATCTCGGTCAGGAAGGCGACGACGTTGCCCTTGAATTCCGGGGGGATGGAGAGCTGCACGGTGGAGGGATCGATCGGCTCGGCGCTCTTGGCGCCGAGATAGTCGTTGACCGCGGAGGCGATGCGCTTGGCGGTGGTGAAATCGGCGTTGCGCAGCGCGAGCCGGACATTGGGCAGGCGGTTGAGCGCGAATTCGATCTCCCGCTCGATGATCGCGCCATTGGCGATACGGCCGACCGTCGGCACGCCGCGGACGATCTTGGCGGCTTCGCCCTCGGCCTGAAAGCCGCCGATCGCGACCGAACCCTGGGCCACCGCATAGACGTTGCCGTCGGCGCCGAGCAGGGGGGTGACGAGCAAGGTGCCTCCCTGCAGATTCTTGGCATCGCCAAGCGAGGATACCGTGACATCCATCCGGGTGCCCTGGGTGCCGAACGGGGGCAAATTGCCGGTCACCATCACGGCGGCGACGTTGCCGGTGCGGATGGTGGCGCCGCGGATGTTGACGCCCATGCGCTCGAGCATCGCCTGCAGCGACTGCTTGGTGAAGGGAATGTTATTCAGGGTATCGCCGGTGCCATTCAGCCCGACCACCAGGCCGTAGCCGACCAGCTGGTTCTGCCGCACGCCTTCGATATTGGCGAGATCCTTGATCCGTGAGGTCGCGGCCGCCGGAACGGCGGACACGGTCCACGCCAGCAGCACGGCGCAGACCACCTCGAACACTCTCGCCCGATAGACGCTTGACATCCTCTGCTCCCCGCTGAGGTTTGGCCCGGATGCGTGCCACTCCCATGACAGCGATCCGGCGTTAACCATGCGAAACCCGTGCCACGCCGTCTCCCCGAACATCTTATTGAATTTATGGGATAAAGATCTGCGGGGGGACTGTTGCCGGAGACTGCCGCAGCGGCGAAACTGCCCTCGGCGGCAGATTTTGCCGAGCTATTTACACTCCATTAACCATAACCGGGCGAAGCTGCCGCATATACCGCGAGAACCAACGATGCGCATTTACGGACCCAACGGCACCACTCTCGGGTCTCCCGCGACCACCGCCCGGCGAACCAGCACGACCGGCTTTGCCCTGCCGGACGATGCGGCATCAATCCCCGAGAGCCGCGGCCCGAGCGCGCCCAGGGCGGCAGCCAATATCGACGCGCTGCTGGCCATGCAGGGGGTCGAGGATCCGCTCGAGCGCCGCAAGCGCTCGGTGCAGCGCGGCAAAGGTGCGCTCGACGTGCTGGACGACCTCAAAATCGGCCTGCTGGCCGGGAACCTGCACACTTCCACCGTGATTCGGCTGCGGGACGCCGCCGCCAACCTCAAATCGACGTCGGGCGACCCCGGTCTTGACGCGGTGTTGTCCGAGATCGAGTTGCGGGTCGAAGTCGAATTGGCCAAGGCTGGCCAGTTCTGACCCCCGTCCGGGCATCCTCACCGGTTCCTGCGGGAAAACCGCGGCGGTGCACGGTTTCCGGCCCAGGGCCCGATATTGTGTGTCACAACCCGCCGCTATATAAGGCCGGCGCGGACGGACCCTTTTCGTCCGCCTTGCACGTACAGATGGGCTGGCCTTGGAAAAGTTGAAGACTTATCGACCCTCCGAAAAAGAGCCTTTCATGAACGACCGCCAGCGCGATTACTTTCGCGCCAAGCTGCTGGCGTGGAAGGACGAGATCCTGAGGGAATCGAGGATCACGCTGCAGACGCTCCAGGAAGAGAACGTCAATCATCCCGACCTCGCCGACCGCGCGTCCTCCGAGACCGATCGCGCCATCGAACTGCGCGCCCGCGACCGCCAGCGCAAGCTGATCTCCAAGATCGACGCGGCGCTGCAGCGGATCGAGGACAATACCTACGGCTATTGCGAGGAGACCGGCGAGCCGATCTCGCTGAAGCGGCTCGAAGCCCGCCCAATCGCGACGCTGTCGGTGGAAGCGCAGGAACGCCACGAAAAGCGCGAAAAGGTCTACCGCGACGAGTAGACAAGGAGCACCGGCTGGCTTGGCCGACCGTTCCGGCCCGTTGTCAGCCTTGATCCAGTTCGCGCCTTGCCAGGGTTGTGCCGTCTTCGCTTGCAATGGCAAAAAAGCGAATCGTTTTCAGGTTGTTGGCGATTCCATTTCATGTAACCGGAGATGCCGAAAAGTCGGCCGGGTGTTCGGGCTCACCGCTCGGGATGAGCGTGAACCAGCGCCGGCATTTGTTGAGGAAACCGTGGCAACCGTCGACAGATGAACAGGATTTCCGGGGCCGCCCGGCTCATCGCCTCAGCCCGCCGCAACCGTGCACCGCTGCGCGCGCTGCCGGCCGGTCTCGCGCCGCCGGACGAGGCCGAGGGATACCGCACCCAGCGCGCCGTGCACGATCTGCTGCTGCCGCATTGCGGCGCCATCGTCGGATTCAAAATCGGCTGCACCAGCGCGGTGATGCAGCAATATCTTGATATCCCGCATCCCTGCAGCGGCGGGGTATTCGCCAGGGGCGTTCACGACAGCGGCGTATCGCTGCGGGCCGCCGACTACGTCCGCGTCGGCGTCGAATGCGAGATCGCTGTTCGGCTCGGGCGTGATCTTGCGGCACCGCATGCGCCGTTCACGGCCGACCATGTCGCGCCGGCGATCGAGGCCTATCTGCCCGCGATTGAAATCGTCGATGACCGCTACGCCGATTGGCAAACCCTGGGCGCGCCGACGCTGGTCGCCGACGATTTCTTTGCCGCCGGCTGCGTGCTCGGGAAACCCGTCGCGCGTTCCGCCGCACCCGATCTGCTCGATGTCGTCGGCCGTGCCGTGATCAACGGGGCGGAAGCGGGGCGGGGCAGCGGCGCCGACGTGCTCGGCCACCCGCACCACGCGTTGGCATGGCTCGCCAATCATCTCGCCGCCGAGGGCAGGGGCCTGCATGCCGGGCAGATGGTGCTGACCGGAAGCCTGGTGAAGACCGTCTGGCTCGTGGCCGGCGATGCCGTCGAGATCGAGTTGTCGGGGCTCGGCAGGGTGTCGGCGGAATTCCGCGCCTGATCTCGCGCCTAAAGCATGATGAGATTGGATCGATCTGTAACGGCAACGGGCCCCCTCTCCCTTGCACCATCCGTCATCGCCCGCGGAAGCGGGCGATCCAGTAATCTGCGGCGTCCGTGATCAAACCGAAAGGCCGCGGCGTACTGGATTCCCGCGTTCGCGGGAATGACAGGGAAGGGTATGGCTACGGCATCTGCGGTCATTTGCTTGGCGGGCAGCTCTTGGGGTGAGGGTTGGGTGAGGGCTAAGGTCTATCGTCGCAGCGTCACCTCCGATTTGCTGCGCAAATCGACCTCTCCCTTGGGAGTCCCATCGGGAGAGGCGTACGGAACCTGCGGATCGACCGATTCATCCAACGCCATCATTGGCG
>JBDTKD010000305.1:0-5617 GCA_039935515.1 Bradyrhizobium sp. | reverse complement strand
AATCCGCCTCTGCCCTGTTCGGAGCTGGGTTGCTATGGACCGTATATGCGCTGGCAGTCGGCGATCAGGGCCGCCTCGGACATGAACTGGATGAGACCGTCACGACGACGGCGCGGATTACATTCTTCCTGCTAGGCGCGATGACCATCGTCGAGGTAATCGACGCGCATGACGGCTTTGCACTCATCACTTCCCGCATCCGCACGCGGCAACTGACAGGCCTACTGTGGCTGGTCTCGTGGGTGACGTTCTTCCTCAGTGCCATCCTCGACAATCTCACCAGCACCATCGTCATGGTCTCGCTGATGCGCAAACTGCTTGATCGTGGCAACGATAAGCTATTGTTCGCTTCGATGATCGTGATCGCGGCCAATGCGGGTGGCGCTTGGTCGCCGATGGGAGACGTCACCACAACGATGCTTTGGATCGGAGGGCAGGTGACTGCGCTCGGCATCATCGCGGCGCTATTGCCAGCTTCTATCATCAATCTTCTCGTGCCCTTAATTGTTGTGACCTTTGGCTTAGGGGGTAAGCCTTTCGAGGTTGCCGGCGACACCGTTCAGGTTTCCGATGTCCCGCCTTTGGAGCGTAATCTGATGCTGGCGCTCGGCGTCGGCGTCCTCGTAGCTGTACCGGCTTTCAAGCAAGCCACGCATCTGCCGCCCTTCATGGGTATCCTGTTTGGCTTGGGCATTCTCTGGCTGGCCGGAGAAGTCTTACACAGGGGCAAGCCGCCGGAGGCCCGGCACAAACTGACACTCGCGCACGCGCTGAGCCGAATTGACCTTAGCTCGCTCCTGTTCTTCGTCGGTATCTTGCTTGCGGTGGCAACGCTGGAGCACGCCAAAATTCTCGAAGCTCTGGCAGGATGGTTGGATCGCACCGTTGGGCGTCAGGACTTGATAGTCTTGCTGCTGGGGCTGCTAAGCGCAATCGTCGACAACGTGCCGATCGTAGCAGCGTCCATGGGAATGTATCCGTTGTCGCAATATCCGACTGACAGCTTCCTGTGGGAATTCATGGCCTATTGCGCGGGAACCGGTGGCTCGATCCTGATCATTGGATCGGCAGCGGGCGTCGCTGCCATGGGTATCGAGAAGATCCAATTCGTCTGGTACATGCGCCGCATTGCATGGCTCGCGATGATCGGCTACTTCGCCGGCGCGGTCGTTTACATCTTGCAATTCAGGCTCATGCATTGATCGCGAGGCAGCAATAGAAACCATGAGGTCAAGATGCCATTCAGAAGTCCGCACGTATCCTATGTTTCTTTTTCCATCGAGGTCACGCCGGCCGGAACTTCGAACGTGATGGTTGTGGAAACCGACTTGCATTTAAATTCGTGGCACATATTATACGATGAAGCTGCGGTAAAGCGCTTGGTGGCGGCCGCCCAGAATTATCTCACGGCCAATGCAGCGGGTCTTACCCATATCCGCCTCATTTCCAACAGGAGCGGTGAAATCTAACTGTGCAGGGGCGTTTAGCAGAGACCCTGCAGGCTACGATCACTTCCGAGGCGGAGATGTCTGCTAAGGGGGTCAAAACCGGTCCCGACGACCCCGAAACGGAACTTCCGAAATACCCCAGAAAGCAGACATATATCCGGCGTCAGTCGGCATGTCTCATAATCAAACGTGCCATTAGCGTCGCTCGACCTGCTGCGGCAGAGGCTGCTGAGGATTGCCCTGTTCATCCATCATATGGGCGTTGAAGCAGTCGACATCATCGGGGAGACGAGTCCACGCCGCCGCGCTACGTGTGAAGATGTGCGAGTCGGGCTTTACCCAAGAGAAATTGTCGTAAGTGCCAGCGTAAATGATCTGAAGAGCGGGAAACCGCTCAAGGGTTACGCCGAGGCGAGTCCCGCAAGTTGGGCAGAACGCGTAGTGAAGCAGTCGTCCATGATCTGGCGAGCGATAGGTGTACGTGCTCGACGATGCTCCCTCGAAGTTGACGGCGTTTCGAAGAAAAATGAGTTCCACAGTAAACGCGCTGCCCGATGTACGCTGGCAGATTGGACAGTGACAGACCGTAGTCTTCAAAGGGGCCCCGACGGTTCGAAACCGTATTGCGCCGCACAGGCAGCCCCCTTCATGAAGTTCTTCGTTCTTTCCGACTTCGTTCGTCATTCGACGGCCCCAGTTGTCCAGCCCGAAGCTAAGCGATCTATCGGAATAGGTCCAACGTTGTTGAATATCCGCTTCGGGTCAAAAAGGGATATCCCAACATTTAGACGACAGCCACGATTACGTGTGCCTGAATTTTGGCAGCAACCTCGCCGCGGCCATGTTTGTCCGCAATCGCGGATGCGACGTAGTCGGTTGCAGCTTCCAGTTTTCCCGCTTCTCTAGTCTCAATTTCGTTGCGAAGAAGAGTTCCTTGACAATAAGCAACGGCGGGAAGGCGCGGCGAGGATGCTCGGCTTTGTTCGGCTCTCGTCTCAATCACCACACGGGAGAAACCTGCGTCTTCCAGTTCGCTACGGATCAGGGCTGTATCGTGGTAGCCGTGCGGCGTGCGTATCAAAAAGCGCGGAGGGTCCTTATGGATGAGTTTGGGCATTTGCCCATGATTCCCCGCCGATTGGGCGGAACCAGGTTCCGCGTCGCCATAGCGAAGCGATCTCGTTGACGTGCCGAGAAGACTACGGCTGACTTGGCCACCGGTTCGCCGACCCGCTGCGCACGAAAGGGATTCACCGGCACGGGCACCGCGCGGCGGCGCCAGACATCTGTTCCCTGAATAAGGAGCGGCATTCGTGAAAGACGATGACTTCACGGGACGCGCGAGCGCCATTGGCTCAAGTTGCCAGCGCATCACAATTTAATGACCAGAGCAGAGATAACGCCGCCGACCTTAGCCTCTATCTTGCACGAAGAACGCAAAAACGCTAACCGCTTTGTTCATGGCTCAGGCCGAAAACCACATTTCATCCACTATCGTTTCGAGTGCAGCCGGCAGGGCGTACGAGGCGATTTATTTCGTCATCGCAATAGTCGCGCTTATCCTGTGGTGGCTCGCCCGAACGCATGCGTCATTCTTGCCGCTGTGGGCGCCCTGGGAGTTTTCCTGGTTCGAATTCCTGTCGGCGTGGGTGACGATCTATTGGTACATCCGTGGCGTTACAGCGATCTCCGCTGGGGGACGCCCCTCTGTCCTACGGCGAATATCTTTCTTCACCGGAATGCTCGTAATCTATGCGGTGCTCGAAACCCACTTCGAGTACTTGGCCGAACACCAATTCTTCTTCAACCGCATTCAGCATGTCGTCATGCATCATCTCGGGCCTTTGCTAATTGCCCTGAGTTGGCCGGGTGCTGAGATCAAACGCGGCATGCCGGTATCACTCCGTCGTCTTGTCGAGCACAGAATCTCAACCAGCATCGTTCACGTTCTGCAGCAGCCGCTTTTGGCGGCTTTCCTGTTCGTCGGCTCATTCTTTTTTTGGCTCATTCCATCGATCCACTTCCGTGCCATGATCGACCCTCACCTCTTTGCGTTGATGAACTGGACAATGGTCATCGACGGCATCCTGTTCTGGTGCCTGGTGCTTGATCCACGACCATCACCACCGGCGCGGGTATCGTTCGGCGGACGCGCCGCATTGGCGGTGGTGGTCATGTTCCCGCAAATTCTCGGGGGCGCAATTATAACCTTCAATCCACGCGATCTTTATTCATTTTACGATCTCTGCGGACGCATCTATCCAAACCTTGGGGCGCATTACGATCAGACCATTGGTGGCCTGATCACATGGATCCCACCGGCGATGATGAGTGTGATCGCCCTTTTGTTGGTTTTGAATGCCTTGCGGTGTGCGGAAGAAAGGAACTCGGCCGATGAAAAGCACGATGAGGCGGCTCCTGTCTTTAACGCCAGCCAGTGGACAGGATAGCAAAACGATCGCCTTCAAATTCGTTGCATTGGCAACTCTCATCGTCGCTGGGAGCACTGTGGCTGCCGCTGGCGGCATCACGATCGAAACGCCGTGGCTGAGGTTCATTATCAAGGATCGACCAGCCGGGGGCTATTTCACCTTACGTAATGACACCGACCGTAAGATCGAACTGACCGGCGCCTCCTCCACCAGCTGCGGGATGATGATGCTGCATCAAAGCGAGGATGTGGGTGGGGTCGATAAGATGCTGCCGGTCAAGAGCGTCACGGTACCCGCGCACGGCACTCTGAGTTTTACCCCAGGGAGTTATCACCTGATGTGCATGAACCCGCAAAGCACAGTCACTGTCGGCGGTAGAGTGCCCGTTATTTTGAAATTCGCCGACGGCAAGACGATGAGTGCCGACTTCCCGGTAAAAGGACCGGGCGGATAACGCGGTGGATCAGATCGCATTCTCAATCCAGCGCCACAGGCTCACGTGGCCCGACTGCAAAACCAGTTGCCGCAGATCGGCGCTCATGCCGGTGAGCTTGGCATTCGGTACAGCGAGGCCCGTGAATAACAGCCTGATTGCGCCACTGCGGTCGAACACATACACTGCAGAACCGTGGGTGACCTCAGGGGGGTTGCCGTCGCTTGCGGGCTGCACCGAGTAGGCGACACGATAGCGCTTGGCGAGGGTGGCGAGTTGATCTGGCGTGCCGCGTAAACCAACGACCTGCGGCGCGAAGGCGGCGGTGAAGCTTTTCAGTACAGGCAATGTGTCACGGCCTGGATCTACGGTGACGAACAACACCCGCACATCATCCGCGTCCTTGCCGAGGGTCTTGAGCATCGTGGCGATGTCAAGCAGCGTGGTCGGGCAGACGTCCGGGCAAGATGTATAACCGAAATAGAGCAGAACGACTTTGCCCTTGAACTCAGCTGAAGTGACAGTCTTGCCGTCCGACGCGCGCGTCATCGTAAAGTCAAGCGACGGCAGAGCGGCGGTCATATCGGTCGAGTTCCAGGCTTGTGCCTCCGATCCGACCATTAGCAGGGCCGTGAATAAGCCCGCGGCGAATATCCTATAAATTGTGTTAGACACCGAGCACCACGAATTCTGTCTCTGCGGGACCATCAGATTTGGCATGAATATCTCCTGCGCAACGTGAACTCTCACGGTGTCCGCGCAGCCGATTCAATAGCGCGTCCACGCGCTCGATAGCGTATTTAGCCTGTCGATCTACCTAAGGAGCGGATGCAACGCCTTTACCTCGTAAAGGGACAGGCCAAACAGTGCAAAGCCGTGATGAACTGCGGAGATCACAAAACCGTGTCATTATCCTACTGATGGCGCCAGAGCCCGCATTTGCATTGCTTCACCTGCGCTCAGGGTTTACGACCGGCCAGGGGCGCAATCATCAGCTTGAGAATATACCATTGTCTGGCGTTTCCGCCCGTCCTCCTCCTCCTCTTAAACGCCGCTCGGCGTATTTCGGCCGCAATCGGATTTTGTGGCCGGGCGCAATTGCAATGATCTTCGGGTTGGTGGCTACATTGAGTTGGATGCAGCTTGCAAGCCACGGTATTGTCCGGCACGGCTGGACGTTCGATCCGGTCATCATTGCCGCGGCCGCCGTGATCTTGCTTATCTACGCAATGGGAGTGACACGCGGTGCCGCATCGACCATCTCGCTGCGGCGCTGGCGTCACGCCGCGTTCGCAGCCGGCATT
>JBDTKD010000304.1:0-3093 GCA_039935515.1 Bradyrhizobium sp. | reverse complement strand
GCTTGTTCACGGGTGCGCTCGGCCATCTCGCGGATGCTGACGTCGTGGGTCTGGGAGGCTTCCGCCACGTCGGAATGCGCCCCCAGCCAGCGCAGGTGGAACAACATGGCCTCGGCCTTGCGCACCTTGGCTGCGACTTCGCGGTAGCGGATTGCCTGCCGCGCCTGTTTCTTCAGGCCGTCGATCTGTCCGGCCAATTGCCCGATCACGTCCTCGACGCGGGTGAGGTTGGTTTCCGCGGCCCTGAGCCGCAACTCGGCCTCATGGCGGCGGGCATGGAGGCCGGCGACGCCGGCGGCATCCTCCAGCACGCGGCGGCGCTGTTCCGGCTTGGCCTGGATGATCTCGCCGATCTTGCCCTGGTGAACCAGCGCCGGCGACCGGGCGCCGGTGGCGGCGTCGGCGAACAGGATCTGCACGTCGCGGGCGCGCACGTCGCGGCCGTTGATGCGGTAGACCGAGCCGGCCTCGCGCTCGATCCGGCGCGAGATTTCCAGGATCTCCCGGTCGTTGACCGCCGCCGGCGCCGAGCGATCGGAATTGTCGATCGTCATCACCACTTCGGCGTGATTGCGCGACGGACGGTTGCCGGAACCCGCGAAGATCACCGCATCCATGTCAGCGGCGCGCAGCGATTTGTGCGAGGTCTCGCCCATCGCCCAGCGCAGCGCCTCGACCAGGTTGGATTTGCCGCAGCCGTTCGGCCCGACCACGCCGGTCAATCCGGGCTCGATCATGAAGTCGGTGGGTTCGACGAACGACTTGAATCCGTGGAGGCGAAGGCGCGTAAGTTTCATGGACACAATGCTCTGTTGGCAGGGCGCGAATCTCTCTGCCGGGACAATACCATAGAAGGCAATGTCGGTGTGGGGGTGAGTCGCTTGCGGCGGCTCCTGGGTCGCGACAATGGCGAGGCGGGGGCCGGAGGGCAACCGCCGCCGGGGGCTTTTCCCAAGGCTTTTGCGGGGAGTTAGGTGGGCCGCCCCAACCGGGGTTTAAGAGGCGCCTCAACTGTGGGTTTAAGAGAAACCCTTAGCTCTTCAGCAGCGATTTGATCTTCTTGTCGAATTCGTCGAACGAGGCTTCGCCCTTGATGACGTCGCCGTTGATGAAAAAGGTCGGCGTCGAATTAACTTTCAGCACCTCGGCGGCGTACTTCTGGTCGGCCGCGATCTTGTCGAGCAGCGCCTGGTCCTTGAGGCAGTCCTCGACCGCCTTCGCGCTGAGCCCGGCCTGCTTGCCGATCCGCGTCAGCGTTTCGGTGGTGTTCTTCATCACCCAGTCGCTCTGCTGCTTGAACAGCATGTCGACCACCGCGAAGTACTTCCCGGCATCGTCCTTGGCGATGCAGCGCGCCAGCATCGAGCCCGCGGCTGCCTTGATGTCGAGCGGGAATTCGCGGAACACGTAGCGGATCTTGCCGGTGTCGATATAGGTCGACTTGATCTTGGGGAACACTTCGGCGTTGAAGGCCGCACAATGCGGACAGGTCATCGAGGCGTATTCGGTGATGGTCACCGGGGCGTTGGCGGGTCCGAGCGCCATGTCCGGCAGCGACACCGGCTTGGCAACGTCGGCCGGGCTTTGCGCCATGGCACCCGTGATCAGGCGCAGCGGCGAGAGACCGGCGAGAGCGGCAAGCCCGGTCAATGACAGGGCGGTGGTGAAGGCGCGGCGCGTGATGATCAAGGGTTTGCTCCCGGATTGGCGCGTTCACGCCCGATGGACCTCAAGAAGAGGTCTGTTCGCTAGCTTGAAACCACAATTGTGGCAATGGTCGGCCGCCGCCGGCGGTCCCCGCGGCGGGCTCAATTTCGCTTGATCGATGCGCCGAGCCGCGCCAGCGCCGCCCGCAGGTCCTCGTCCTCGACGGCTGCCAGCGTGCTTGCGACTTCCGCGACCTCCTGCGGGTCCGGTCCGCGGGAGGGCGGAACGCGATCCCGGCGCGACAGCGGCGCCTGCCGAAACGCCAGCCGTCCCACCGCGCTCCAGCCGAAAAAGCGGTTGACGCGCTCCAAAATGGCGTCGGAGGCGTGCTGGATTTCCAGCGCCATCGGGCCCTCCACCCGCAGCACCAGGGTGGCCGGTTGCTGCGGCTGGCCCTCCACCGGCCGCGGCCACTGGATTTTCAGCGGCTCGGAATGGCGAGCGATCTCGGAGCCCGCGATTTCGGCCCAGCGCGTGACCAACTCGCGTGCGGCGAATCCCTGCTTCGCATAGGCATCGGAAAAAACGTCGCTGAGCAGGACGGAAAGCGGCTTGGCGCTGATCGGACCAGGTTTGCGCATGGGTTGTTATAGCACCTGCGCCCCCGCGAGACAGGCTTATGCGGCCCGCGGTTTGATGGCCTTGAGGTCACGGTCGATCTCGCGCCGCCGCTGCATCAGATCGTAGTCCATCTGCAGGCCAAGAAAAAACCCTTCCGACAGGCCGAAATAGCGGGCGAGCCGAAGATCCGTGTCGGCGGTGATGACCCGCTTGCCCAGCACGATCTCGTTGATGCGGCGTGGCGCCACGTGCACGGCGCGCGCGAGCGCATTCTGGCTCAAGCCCATGGGCTTCAGGAATTCCTCCAGCAGAATTTCGCCGGGCCGAGGGTTGTGGAGCACGCCGCCTTTAGACGTGGTAGTCGACGATTTCGACATCTGACGGTCCTTCCTCATCCCAAACAAAGCAAATGCGCCATTGATCATTGATCCGGATCGAGTGTTGCCCCCGCCGATCCGCCCGCAGGGCCTCGAGGTGATTGCCAGGCGGAACGCGAAGATCGCCTAGTACCCGCGCCTGATTCAGAAGACGGAGCTTTCTCAGGGCTACATTCTGTATGTCCGCCGGCAATTTCCGGCTTCGACGTCCGGACCAAATGAGTTCGGCCTCGGGGTCGGCGAAGCCATGGATCATGGTTGACTATAACGCTGTGCGTTATACCTTGCAATCGGCACATGATGCGGCAGGCTGGCCATGTCTTGATTCTGTTCTTACACTGAGACGTGGCCCCATCGTTGGCAATCAGCAAAACCAAGCCGGCCATCGCCAGTTCAGGCGATGGTTCTTCCGCGCGGCTGCTTGAGTGGTACGACCGGCACCGCCGCC
>JBDTKD010000303.1:0-14815 GCA_039935515.1 Bradyrhizobium sp. | reverse complement strand
CTCGCTGGCGTGAATGTCAGTTGCAGGTCGGAGCTCTCGGTGGTCTCGCCGGAGTGCCAGAAGCACTAGACCATGGTCGGCGACAGCGAGAGCAGGCCGCGCCGGGTCGTGGCCCATTTGATCGCTTCGAGTGCCAGGCCGAGGCCTCGCCGGCGCTCATTGATGGTCCTGATGTTCTTGACGCGGGCGACCGAACGCGGGGCATAGTGATCCTGCAATCCCTCGCCGACGCCGGGCAGCGCATGGCGCACCTCGATGCCGAGCGACCGCAGCAGGCCGGGCGACCCGATGCCCGACAATTGCAGCAGTTGCGGCGAGTTGTAGGTGCCGCCGGCCAGGATCACTTCCTTTGCCGCGCGTATTTCCACCGGCGCACCACCCCTCCCGCCCCTTGCGTAGCGCACGCCGACGGCGCGCTTGCCCTCGAACAGGATGCCGGTCGCATGCGCATGGGTCCGCACATGGACGTTGGGACGTTTCCGTGCCGGATGCAGAAACGCGGTCGCCGCGCTGACGCGCAGGCCGTTTTTGATCGTGCGCTGAGCGTAGGAAACGCCCTCCTGGATCGCGCCGTTGTAATCGGGGTTGCGCGGAATGCCGAGACTGATCGCACCGGCCATGAACGCTTCGCAGAGCGGATCGCGCCAGTCCATGGTGGTGACGGTCAGATTGCCGTCACGGCCGCGAAAGGCATCGTCGCCCTCGCCGATGCGTCGTTCCAGCCGCTTGAAATAGGGCAGCACGTCCTGATAGCCCCAGCCGCGATTGCCGAACTGCGCCCAGGTATCGAAATCCTGGCGCTGGCCCCGATTATAGATATGGCCGTTGATCGAGGAGGAGCCGCCGAGCGTCTTGCCGCGCGGCGCGTAGATGCTGCGGCCGGCGGTCCAGGGTCCCGGCTCCTGCTGGTAGGCCCAGTTGATGCTCTTCATGTGAAAGGTCTTGATGAAGCCGGCCGGCAGATGGATATAGGGGTGCCAGTCGCTGGGGCCGGCTTCGAGCACGCAGATCGTGGTGCCGGCATCCTCGCTGAGCCGGTTGGCGAGCACGCTTCCGGCAGAACCGGCGCCCACGATCACATAGTCGAATGTATCCATTGCTTCGGCACTCGCGGGGCTATCGCGCCTTTTCGTTCAGCTGGTAATAGAGATGCGCTTTCACCGTCGGCCATTCACTGGCGATGATGCTGTAGACAACAGTGTCGCGCAGCGTGCCGTTCGGCGCAATCTGATGGCTGCGCAGGATGCCGTCCTGCTTGGCACCGAGCCGCTCGATGCCGCGCCGGCTCTGGTGATTGAAGAAATGAGTGCGGAATTCAACCGCGATGCAATCGAGCTTCTCGAATGCATGGGTCAGCAGCAGCAGCTTGCACTGCGTGTTAACCGCGCTGCGTTGCGCGCGCTTCGCATACCAGGTCGAACCGATCTCGACGCGCCGGTTCGGCGCATCGACGTTCATATAGGTCGTCATGCCGGCGATTCGGCCGTCGGCATCGAAAACCGTCCATGGCAGCATCGCGCCCGAGGCCTGCAGGCCGAGCCGTCGATCGATCTCCTTGCGCATTCCCTCGGCGCTCGGGACCGAGGTGTACCAGAGCTTCCACAGTTCGCCGTCGTGCACCGCCTCGGCCAGCCCGTCGCGGTGATTCTGCGACAAGGGCTCGAGCCGCGCATGTGCGCCGCGCAAGACTACCGGTTCAAGCCACGCCATCAACGACTCCTTCCCCTCATCCGGAGGAGCGCTTCGCATGAAGCGCGTCTCGAAGGATGAGGCCACTCAACCTCCTTCATGGTTCGAGACGCGGCGCGAACGCGACGCTCCTCACCATGAGGATTGCACCAGGAAGCCATCACTTGTTGAGAAAATTCAGCGGCAGGCCGGGGCGTGCCCAGTCCATCGCGACCAGTTCGCCCTTGCCGGATAGCGTGATGTAGGCGGTTTTCAGCTCAGGACCTCCAAAGGCGATGTTGGTGGTGACGCGGTCGCCGGTCGGCACCTGCTCAACCAGCGTGCCATCGGGCGCGATCACCGAGATACAGCCCGAGATCAGGGTCGCGACGCAGACATTGCCGGAAGCTTCGACCGCCAGCGAGTCGAACATCTGGTAGCCGCCGAGGCCCGCGATCGGTTTGCCGCGCTCGCCGCGATAGATCACGTCACGCGGCCTGACCGTACCCGGCGCCGACAGATCGAAGGCCCACAACCGCGCGGTCGGCGTTTCCGCGACATAGACCGTGTTCTCGTCGGGCGACAATCCGATGCCGTTGGCCGGCAGCATGCCGAACACGCCTTCGACGATCTCCTTGGCGCCTGGCTTGATGTAATAGAACGCCCCGACATCCATGTCGCGGGCACGACGCTTGCCGAGATCGGTGAACCAGAGACCGCCGTGCCGGTCGAACACCAGATCGTTCGGGCCCTTCAGAGGGTGCTCGCCACATTTGTCGAACACGGTTTCGACCTTGCCGGTCGCAAGATCGACGCGCTGGATCGAGCCGCCGATATATTCATGCGGCTCGGGCGCGCCCGGCATCAGCGTGCCGCGCGAGGGAATCCAGCTGAAGCCGCCATTGTTGCAGATATAGATCTTGCCGTCGGGCCCCATCGCCGCACCGTTGGGGCCGCCCGGAATTTCCGCGACCACCTGCTTGCGTCCGTCGGGCCATACCCGCGTCAGCCGGCGGCCGCGGATTTCGACCAGCACCACCGACCCGTCCGGCAGCACCACCGGCCCTTCCGGGAATTCAAGGTCGGTGGCGAGCACGCGAACATTGGGCATTGAATCCCCCGGCTTTTCTTTGGCTGCCGGCGGCTTCCAGCCTTGATCCCGCACGCGCAACGATTTCGTTGCGCCATGTTATGGCAAAGTCGCTCTCGCTTGCCAAGCAATCCCCGGATCGCGGCCCCGCAAGGCGACCCCGCGCGGCTCGGGCGACCGCGCTTCAGTCCCGTACCGGTATCCATATTTCGAGACCGCCATTGCCGGTGAGCGGATCGAAGTTCTCGTCATAGCGTTCGAAGTTGGGCGCATCGGCCGCCTTCAGGCCCGATGCTGGCAGCCATTCATTCCAGATCGTGTTGATGGTGCGGCGGATGGTCGAGACGTGATCGCGGTGGGTGAAGACCGCGTATTTCTGTTCGGGAATCCGAACACGGCTGAATTCGCGCGGCAGATCGGAGAAATCCGGCACTTCGACGCCGGCGATGTAGTCGAAATTGCCGGCATCGTCGCCGTTGCAGCATACACCATAGGCAACCGGCCCGATCCGGTCGGGAATGTTGGCCACCGATTGATGAAAACGATGCCACTGGCTGGGAATGGCGGCACCGGACTCCCATGTGTAACGTTCACCGAGGCCAGCGACCAGCAGCGGCTTGCTGGTTTCGAAACGGGGCGGCTGAAGATTGGCGGTCGTTGTGGAATCCATGATGATCGGCTCCTGAAGTCTGAGATGGTCGAGACGCGTCGAACTGCGGACCGTTTCGGGCGTGACGCCGAAATGATCGCGGAACGCGCGGGTGAAGGCTTCGTGCGAGCCGTAGTCCGCCTCCAGCGCCAGCGCGAGGATATCCGGCGCACCGTTGGCGAGCGCGCGCGCCGCCTCGCTGAGACGCCGGGCCCGCACGTAACGCATGACAGGCAGCCCGGTCGCAGCGGCGAACGCCCGAACCAGATGGAAGCGCGAGACGCCGCCGATCGCCGCGATCTCGTCGAGGCTCAAGGCCTCGGCAAGGTGGCTTTCGATAAACCAGAGCGCCTTCTGGGCGGGATTCATGGACAACAGCCTTGGTTCGAAGCACCGGCATCATGACCGTTTCGCGCGGGCTGCATTTGACAGTCCTTGCTGTCGTTCGCTATTTGCCGCCATCCTTTGCCGGCGGCGCGCCGTCCCTGGCAGCCGGTACGTCGACCTTTTTCTTCAGATCCTCGGCGGTCTTCTTCTGCGCCGCCTGCAGCTCGTCCACGACCTTTTGCAGGCCGCTGACGGTCGCCTTCAGACTGTCGATCTGCCGGTTGGCGGCATCGAGCTTCTGCTGATGGTCGGCGGTGAGCTTGCCAATGGTCTTTTGCAGGAAATCGACATTGCTCTGCAGGCAACTGGTGCGCCGCTCCATGGTCTTTTCGACGGTGCAGATCTCGATGCCGGGAACGTCCTGCGCCCGCGCGGGGATGGACAACAGCAGGCAAGGCACCCACATCAGCGGCGCCAGCAGCGCGATACGGCCGACCATCAAGGTCCTCATGCGAGTGGCGCTCGTCACTGTCAATTTGTCGCGAGCCGGAGCGAGGCACCGAGGATATCATATTGAAACCTCATTCGCGCGCTGAGGTTTTTGCGATCGACGGCCCTGTCGGGGAGCAAGACGGGGCGACAGATGCTAGGTGCACCGGACCCGCGAGACGCGGATCGGCAACGGAGACGATGGGATGGCAACGCGTGAACGACGTCTGGCCGAGTTCAATGGCAACGGCGATCCGCCGCCGGATCAGCCGGTGCAGGTGCTCTGCGAGGATCACAGCGGAACCTATCAACTGCCGTTCGCGTGCCGCTTTGTCGATGGCGCGTGGCGCAATCACGAATCCGGCGGCGCCCTCGAGGCGACCGTGGTCGGCTGGCGCCTCAACCGGCCCTGATTCCGTTCTGTGCCAAAATGCAACGCAACCCGGCCCGCCCTTAAGATTCGGAACGCGGATGGAACGAACCGCGCCCGAATCAGCGGCCAGGTTCCGTACGCCCTTGTTCACGACTAAATATCGCCAGCGGCTGGATGCAGCGCACCACATCCAGCACCGCCGCCAGCGAGCGCGGCCAGCGGCCGCCGATAAAAGTTAACTCCTCCGCCGACCGCCACCGCGGAATCCCGAGATTCCGTGTTCGATGCTTTCGGATCGCCCCGGAATGACGGCGCACTGGGCGCGATCCGGAATTCCGCGCGCGGCGGGCCTTGCGGGGATCAGTTCGCCTGCGCCGCCGGCACCTTGATCTCGGTCGGCAGGATGATCGCCGCCGCGATCACCAAGAGGCAGAGCGCCGCGAAGGTGTGCAGCATGGTGACGAAGCCGCCTCTCTGGTACAGCCACGCCACCAGGCCCACGGAGACGCCCGCCGCGGTGAAGCCGACGAAATAGCGCACCGCATAGGCGCGCGAGCGCCATTCCTCGCTGGTGTATTTGCCGACCATGGCGTCGTTGACGGTGACCTGGCCGAAGGCGCCCATCACGATGCCGATCGAGGCCAGGATCAGCGGCAGGTTGGACAGGGTGGCGGCGAAATAGAGGAACGGCGCCAGCACGAACGACAGCGGCAGCGACACCGCCTTCAGCGAATGCCGGTCGAGCAGCTTGCCGATGGTATATTGCGTCATCGCGCCGAACACATAGACGCACGCCGCGATCACGCCGAGCAAGGCCGGGCTCCTGGTCAGATCCGCCAGCCGTTCCGCGAACAGCTTCGGCAGCGCCACGGTGACCGCGTTGAAGGTGGTGGAGATCGCGATCACCACGATCAAGAGCGCCACGATCACCCGCCACATGTCGCTTTTCGCCACCCGCGCCTGCGCCGCCGACTGCCGCGCGCCGGTACGGTCCTCGTGCACCACGCTCGACGCAAAGGCGGCGCCGACCAGGATGGCGATAATGCCGGGAATGACAAAAGCCCAGCGCCAGCCGAGATACTGGCCGACCACGCCGGTGACCAGCGCCGACGACGCCACGCCGAGATTGCCCCAGACGCCATTGAGGCCCATCTCGCGCCCGAGCCGATCGGCGTAGGAGACGATCATCGCGGTGCCGACCGGATGATAGATCGAGGCGAACACGCCGATCGATAGCAGCGCGGCGCCGAGTTGCAGCGGCGTCTGCACCAGCCCGACCGCGATCATCGAGGCGCCGATGCCGACAAAGAAGATCACCATCATGTGGCGGCGGCTCCAGCGATCGCCGAGCCAGCCGGTCAGGAGCGAGCCCGCGCCGAACGCGATGAAGCCGGGGGTCGCGTAGGGCAACAGCTCGGAATAGGCCATGCCGAGCGCCGGCCCCATCACGATTACCGCGGCGGCGAAGATCAGCATCGAATAGTGATCGATGAAATGGGCGGCGTTGACGAAACCGATCACCCGCTTCGGGCTGTTCATAGATCGAATCCTCACATCTTCTGGGATAGGTTATAGGGTCTGCCGCTGACGGGATGTCGCCAATGAGTATCGCCGAGACGCCAATCGCACCGATCCGGGACGGCCGCACCGCGACCGGCGGCGTTCATCTGGTCGCCCGTCATTACAAGAAAGGCGTGCGGCTCGATCCCCACATGCATCGCGAGGCGCAACTGGTCTATGCCGCCAAGGGCACGATGCAGGTCACGACGCCGAAGGGACGCTGGCTGGTGCCGCCGGACCGTGCGGTCTGGGTGCCGGCGCGGCTTGAGCATGCCATCGACGTGCTGGCGGATATCGAGATGCGCACGCTGTATTTCGATGTCGCGTGGCTGGCGCGAGAGCACCGCAGCGAAAGCCTCGCAGCGGAATTCGTGGTGCGGGTCTCGCGGCTGTTGCATGAGGCGATCCTTGCGCTGTTCGACGGCCGCGTCGATCCCGACCGCACCGGGCTGCTGGTCCGGCTCGCCATGCTCGAACTGCACCAGGCCGAAGACTCCGCCACCTTCATTCCGCTGCCGCATGAGCCGCGCTGCCGGCGCGCCGCCAAGATCGTGCTCGATGACCCGACCGGCGTCCACGAGATCGAGACGCTGGCCCGCGCAGCCGGAACATCGGCGCGGACGCTGTCGCGGCTGTTCGCCGCGGAGACGCAACTGAGTTTCAAGAGCTGGCGCCAGCGCGCGCGCATCGCGGCGGCGATTGAAAGACTGTCGATGGAGAGCAGCGTCTCGGTCAAGCAGCTCGCCGCCGATCTCCGCTACGCCAGCGTGCCTGCGTTCTCGCACGCCTTCCGCCAGGTGACCGGCAAGACGCCGACCGAATTCGCGGAGACGAAATGAGGCCGATTCGGCGACGCCATGGCAGGCGGAGCTGGCATTGCCCGCGAAAGCGACGCGGCGTATGGGATGCGCGCTTGATTGTGATCCGCTGTGCCTTAAATTCATGTACCAATTCCGTCTGATCAAGGACGCGACCGCTGACATGGCCAACGCCTTTTTCTCCGATCTTCTTGCCACGATTTCCGAACGTGGCCGCACCCTGCTTCGCCGTACCGGCGCATCCGACGCCAGACAGGACGCCTCCGGCCTGATCGAATTATGCGAAGCGCTGTTGTCTGGCCGCGGCGAGGCCTCGGCTACCGCGATGGCGCGCGAGGTGCTCGACCGCTATCATCAGCTCGACGAGGCCGGGCGGCTGACCTTTTTCGAAACGCTCGCCCGCGAATACGGCCCGGACCGGGAAAAGCTCGCGCACGCGATCGAGACATGGCGCGCGCAGCCGAACGACGACGACGCCAGCGACCTGCATTTTGCCTCCGAGCCGCGGCGCCAGGAGCTGTTCCGCCGCCTCAACCGCGCGCCGGGCGGCACCGGTGAACTGGTGGCGATGCGCGCCGACCTGGTCGGCGCCGTGAAGGGCAACAAGGTGCTTGGCGCGCTCGACCGCGACGTCGTCCATCTGTTGGCTTCCTGGTTCAACCGGGGGTTTCTTGTGCTGCGCAGCATAGACTGGTCGACGCCCGCCAACATCCTGGAAAAGATCATCCGTTACGAGGCCGTGCACGAGATCCGCGACTGGGACGATCTGCGCCGCCGCATCGACCCGGCCGACCGCCTCTGCTACGCGTTCTTTCATCCCGCGCTGGTCGACGAGCCGCTGATTTTCGTCGAGGTGGCGCTGACCGGGTCGATCCCGGGCGCGATCGCGCCGCTGCTCGCCCAGGATCGGGCCCTGGTGCCGATCGAACGCGCCCGCACCGCGGTGTTCTATTCGATCTCCAACACCCAGCGCGGCCTCGGCGGAATCTCGTTCGGCAGCTTCCTGATCAAGCAGGTGGTCGAGGAATTGCAGCGCGAATTGCCGAGGCTGGAGAACTTTGTCACGTTGTCGCCGGTGCCGGGCTTCATGCCATGGCTGAAACAGGCCAGTGACGTTCCGGTGTCCGAAGAGGACCGGGCGCTGCTCGCCCGGCTCGACGCACCGAACTGGTTCGAAGATACCGAGCTCGCCGCGCAGCTGCGTTCGGTTCTCGAACCGCTGGCAGCATATTACTTCCTCAAGGCGCGCTCGCCGAAAGGCCGGCTGATCGATGCGGTCGCGCGATTCCACCTCGGCAACGGCGCCCGGCTGGAGCGGATCAACTGGCTCGGCGATCTCTCGCCGAAAGGCCTGCGCGAATCTGCCGGCATCATGGTCAACTATCTCTATCGCCCCGAGGATATCGAAAAGAACCACGAAGCCTATGCCAACCAGGGCGAGATCGCCGCGTCAGGCGCGGTCCGGAAGCTGCTCAAGCCCGAAGGCCGGCGGCTATTGGACCTGCGACTGTCGTAACCGCTGTCCGCGCCGGGTGGGCATCAGAACCGAGCAGGCTCTACGACGCCAGCGCCTTCATTTCCGCGTGGAGATCGGATTTTCCCTCGAAGCCGATGCCCGGCAGCTCCGGCATGGTGATGGTGCCGTTCTCGACGCGAACGCCGTCCGGGAAGCCGCCATAGGGCTGGAACAGATCGGGATAGCTCTCATTGCCGCCGAGCCCGAGGCCGGCCGCGATGTTGAGCGACATCTGGTGTCCGCCATGCGGGATGCATCGGCTCGCCGACCATCCGCCGGCCTGCAGCACCGCCAGCGTGCGCTGGTATTCGCAAAGCCCGTAGGATAGCGCGCAGTCGAATTGCAGCCAATCGCGATCGGGCCGCATCGCGCCGTAGCGGATGAGGTTGCGCGCGTCCTGGTGGCTGAACAGGTTTTCGCCGGTCGCCATCGGTCCCGGATAGAATTCCGCCAGCGCCGCCTGGAGCTGGAAATCAAGGGGATCGCCGGCTTCCTCGTACCAGAACAGCGGAAAGTCACGCAGCATTTTGGCGTAGGCAATCGCCGTTTCCAGATCGAACCGGCCATTGGCATCGACCGCGAGTTGCGCCTGGCCGCCGATCTCCTTCAGCACGGCCTCGATGCGCTGGCGATCTTCGGCGATTGGCGCGCCGCCGATCTTCATCTTCACGACATTGTAGCCGCGATCGAGATAGCCGCGCATCTCGGCGCGCAATGTCGAGAGGTCCTTGCCGGGATAATAATAGCCGCCGGCGGCATAGACGAAGACGCGCGGATTGGCGGTTCGCCGGTGACGCTCGGCCAGAAGCCGGAACAGCGGCTTGCCCGCGATCTTCGCCACCGCATCCCACACCGCCATGTCGATGGTGCCAACCGCGACCGAGCGCTCGCCATGGCCGCCCGGCTTTTCGTTCGACATCAGCGCTGCCCAGACCCGATCGGGATCCAGATTGTCGCCGGCGTCGTTGAGCAGGGTGTTCGGATCGGCCTCGGCAAGACGGGGCGCGAACCGTTCGCGAATCAACCCGCCCTGCCCGTAGCGGCCATTCGAATTGAAGCCAAAGCCGGCCACCTTCTTGCCGTCGCGCACCGCATCGGTGACGACGGCGACGAGGCTCGTCGTCATCTTGGTGAAGTCGATATAGGCATTGCGGATCGGCGAGGAGATCGGCTTGGTGATTTCGCGGACGTCGACAATGCGGACGGACATGGCGGCGGCTTTCTGTTGGCTTGTCATGGCCGGGCTTGACAGTTGGCTACATTTGACTCGATGGCAGCCATGGATTGCTTCGTCGCGGAGTTTATCATCGGGCCCGCCGAAGGCGGGACCCGTTGGTTCCTCGCAATGACGAAAAATCAAGACGCCTTCTGGTCGCGAAAATACGGCTCGACCGGGCCGTGCACCTTGATGGTGAGCGGGTTGCCGTAGCGGTCCCTGGCATTGCCCGCGGTCACGCGCACCCAGCCCTCGCTGACGCAATATTCCTCGACATTGGTCTTCTCGATGCCCTTGAAGCGGATGCCGACGTCGCGCGAAAGCACCTCGGCGTTGTAGTAGGGGCTCTTCGGATCGGTCGAGAGACGATCCGGCAGTTGGTCGGCGGCGGTTTCGGCTTTCTCGTTCATAGCAGCGCCTCGATTTCCCTGGTCAGGGCTTCCGGCTTCGTCGTCGGCGCATGCCGCGCCACGACCTCGCCCGAACGATCGACCAGGAATTTGGTGAAATTCCATTTGATCGACGCGCCGAGCAGGCCGGACCTGGCGTTCTTCAGATATTGGTACAATGGATGGGCGTTGCCGCCATTGACATCGATCTTGGCAAACATCGGAAAGCTGACGGCATAGTTGCCGGTGCAGAACCGCTCGATTTGAGCGGCGTCGCCCGGCTCCTGGCGGCCGAACTGGTTGCAGGGAAATCCCAGCACCGAGAAGCCGCGGGGAGAAAGCGCCTGCTGCAGCGCCTGCAGACCCTTGTATTGCGGCGTGAAGCCGCAGGCGCTTGCGGTATTGACGATCAGCAGAACCTGACCCTGGTAGCGCTGCAGTGGAATGTCCTCGCCGGCAAGCGATGTTGCCGAGAAGTCGTAAACGCGAGCCATCTTGTTCTCTCTGAATGCCAGTCAGTGCAGCACGGGATCGATCGCCACAACCGGTGTTCCGCCGGCCTCGATCGCCTCGCCCGCACGCAAGCACATATCCTCGCGATAGCGGCCGGAGACCACCTGAACACCGACCGGAATCCGGCCCGCCGATCCCGTGGAAACGGTTAGCGCAGGCAGCCCCATGAAGGGAATAGCAATCTGCGGCAGTTGCGCCCGCCAGACGCGGGCGAACGAGGCGTCGTCGCGCCGGTCAAGCCCGTCGGGAAACGGCAGTTCACCGGATACCGGCATCAGCAGCACCGGATAGGTCTCGAAAAACGTCAGCCAGTCGCGCGTCAAGGTGGCCCGGCGCGTCAGTGTTTTGGAGAACGATGCCGCGTCGAACGGATAGACCTTGTCCCGGTTGCCGCGCAGGCAGGCGAGTGCGCCGGGATCGCCTTCGCGCTCGGCGGTCGCCAATTGCGCTTCATAACCGTCGCCGAGCCACAATCTAGTCTGCAGTTCCGCGGCTTCGCGCAGCGACGGCGTGGTCTCGATTTCCTCCACCACCCATCCGGCGCGCTGCAAGCGCTTCGCCGCATCGGCAACCGCCGCCGCCACCTCGGCGGCGGTCTGAAGACCGTCCGGGCGAAAGCACACCGCCGCCCGCTTCGGCAGTTCAGCGCCTTCGAGCGGGGCGGGCACCCACCAGGGATCGCGCGCGTCGTAGCCCGACATCGCCGCGAGCGCGATCCGCAGATCGGCGATGGTGCGCGCCAGCGGACCCGATACCGCGCTGATCTGCGGACCGATGGTGCGTTCGGGCGACGACGCATTGAAGGCCGCGATGCGGCCGACGGTCGGCCGCAGGCCGTGAACGCCGCAGGCGTAGGCCGGGTAACGGATCGATCCCGCAATGTCGGTGCCGTGCGCGATGTGGCCGATACCGGCGGCGACCGCCGCGCCGGCGCCGCCGGAGGAGCCTCCCGGGGTCAGGCCGGGATCGCGCGGATTCCTGGTGTCGCCATGGATCAGGTTGGTGGTGAACCAGCGGTACGAAAACGCCGGGCAGTTGGTGCGGCCGAGAATGACGGCGCCGGCCCTGCGCAGATTGTCCACCACGGGACTATTGCTGCGCGCGATCAGATCGCGCTGCAGCTTGAGGCCGTTGGTGGTGGCGAACCCTTGCTGATCGATATTGACCTTGATCGTGACCGGAACGCCGGCCAGTGGGCCGACGCTCTCGTTGCGCCGAATGGCCGCATCGATAGCGCCGGCCTGCGCCAGCACGTCTTCCGGGCGATGGTCGACCACCGCGTTGATGGACGGGTTGACCGCGTCGAGCCGCACCAGCGCCGCCGCAGCAGCCTCCGTCGCCGAAATCTTTTTCGACTGCACCAGCGCAGCGATGTCGGCGGCCGACCGACGCCAGAGATCTTCCATGGACAACTCCGTTTGACAGCCCGTGTTGTAGCGTTGCGGCCATCGTAGCGCCATCGCGATTGCGAACAAGAACCGGCGCGTCGAAGGCGTGAGGGGGTGACGTGACAGCGTGGAGCTTCAGTGTCTGGTGATGCGGCCGCCGGAGAGATCGAAAATCGCCTCGGCAAAGGGAAATTCGAGCACGATCTCGCCTTCCTCGTCCGTCACTTCGAGAACCGCATTCAACAGACCGCCGCGGGTGTCTTCGGTTTTCAACAGTTCCCGGATCATCGCGCGCGCGATTTCCCAGGCACGGTCGGCATTGCGCAGTTCTTCGCCTTCGGGATCGGCGATCAATTCGTCGCCGATTCGGGTGTTGAAAAAATATCGCGGCATGAGCGAACCACTTCCATTGAGAGGCTCCAGCACGAGCCGCTAGTTGTCACGAGTTGTTTATCCCGAACTCCGCGCCTCCGCGTCAAACCATGGGAATGCCGGCGGCGGCCGACGCCACCTTGAACCTGTTGATCGGGCACCGGTTTGACGAGAAGCCGCACAAATATGTGAATTTCTATTGCACTGCAGCATAAAAAGTTACCGGCCGGGCAAGGAAGAATTCACTGGCGAACTTTTGTTTCGACATTAGTTTGAGTGGGAGGGCGGAGTTCGCCCGATCTCACCAAGGAGAGCCAAAATGGCCTGGAAAGCCCCCAAGATCGTCGAAGTGCCGGTCGGCATGGAAATCAACATGTATGCGTGCGCCGCCCGCAAGTAAGCGGACGTCATTGCATCACGTTTTACTACAGGTGGGCCTCTAGCTCTGACACCTCTCCGATGTCGGAAAGTCCGATATCGGGAGGGCGTATGGATTGGTGTCCACCTGGAAACGTTGGAATTCCAGGAGACGGATCATGCTTCGCGTCGTCGTCCTGGGCGCCGCGGCCGGTGGCGGTGTTCCGCAGTGGAATTGCGGATGTCCGGTGTGCCGGACAGCGCGAAACGGACATTCCGAACTTCAACGCACCCAGGCCTCGATCGCAGTCAGCGCCGATGGCGCGCACTGGTTCCTGATCAATGCCTCGCCGGACCTGCGCCAGCAACTGATCGCGACCCCGCAACTGCATCCGGCGGCCGGCCGGTTGCGTCACAGTCCGATCGCCGGCGTGATCCTAACCAACGGCGAGGTCGATGCGGTCGCAGGCCTGTTGTCGATGCGCGAGGGCTCGCCGTTTACGGTCTATGCGCATCCGAAAGTGCTCGCGATCCTCAAGTCCAACAGCATCTTCAACGTCCTCCATGAGAAGAATGTGCGGCGCCAGCCGATCGAGGTGAACGAAACATTCGAGCCAGCGCTACCCGACGGCTCGCCCTCCGGCATCGAGATTCTGCCCTTTGCCGTGCCCGGCAAGAGTGCATGGTATCTGGAAGGCCAGATTCACCCCGCGGGCAGCGACGGCGCGGGCGACACGCTCGGACTTCGCATCACCGACAGGGCCAGCGGCAAGCTGCTGTATTTCCTTGCCGCCTGCGCCGGCGTAACCGACGAGCTCAAGTCCCGGCTGCTTGGCGCCGCAGCGGTGTTCTTCGACGGCACGGTGTGGCGCGACGACGAACTGATCGCGGCCGGCCTCGGCAACAAGACCGGGCAGGGCATGGGCCATATCGCGATGTCGGGCGAGCGCGGGGCGATCGAAAGCCTTGCCAAACTCGATATCGGCAGGAAGATGTTCCTGCATATCAACAACTCCAACCCGGTGCTGCTGCGCGATTCCGCCGAGCGCAGGATGGCCGAGCGGGCGGGCTGGCAAATCCCCGCTGACGGAACGGAGATTACACTTTGAACGCGATGACCTTGAACGGGATGACCGCCTCCTCGCTCGGCAACAGCGCGCCGCTGAACAGCGCCGAGGAGCTGGAAGCGGCCTTGCGCCAGATCGGCGCTACCCGCTACCACAATCTGCATCCGTTTCACCGGCTGCTGCACGGCGGCAAGCTGAACAAGGGACAGGTACAGGCCTGGGCGCTCAACCGCTATTTCTATCAGAGCACGATCCCGATCAAGGACGCCATGGTGATCTCGCGCTTTCGCGACCGCAGCACCCGGCTCGAATGGCGGCACCGCATCGAGGACCATGACGGCGATCTCGGCACCGAAGGCGGCATCGAGCGCTGGCTGAAGCTGACCGAAGGGCTCGGACTCGACACCGCCTATGTGGAATCCACCGAGGGCATCCTGCCGGCCACGCGCTTTGCGGTGGAAGCCTATGTGCATTTTGTCCGCGACAAGAGCCCGCTCGAGGCCATCGCCTCCTCGCTCACCGAATTGTTCGCGCCTAACCTGCATGAAGAACGGATTTCGGGCATGCTGGCGCATTACAGCTTCGTCAATCCCGACATCATGAGCTATTTCAGCCGCCGCCTGCAGCAGGCGCCGCGCGACGCCGGCTTCGCGCTCGATTACGTCAAGGCCCATGCCAACACCCCGGCGGAGCGCGCCGCGGTGTGCAATGCGCTGATCTTCAAGACCAATGTGCTATGGGTCCAGCTCGACGCGCTGTATCATGCCTATGTCGGCGGCCACATTCCGCCGGGGGCGTTTGTTCCCAGGGACAATTAGCGAGAGACAACAACGATGGCAGCCCCGCGCAGCCGCAACATCAGCGTCAGCGAGACCAGCCGGCCGGTGCTGCCGCGGCACGCCAGGCTGAAGTTCGACGAGACGCGGCAAGTCTGGGTGATTCTGGCGCCGGAGCGCGTGCTCGCGCCGGACGAGATCGCGGTCGAAGTGCTGCAGCTCTGCGACGGCGTTCGCAGCGTCGACC
>JBDTKD010000302.1:0-4641 GCA_039935515.1 Bradyrhizobium sp. | reverse complement strand
CGCATCGCTTCGCGATGCTCCTCTGGATGAGGTCTGAGACCCTCATGGTGAGGAGCGCGCCTTCGCGCGTCTCGAACCATGAGGCCTCGGGAGAAGCAACAATGATCCGGGTGAACCGGAAAACGCTTTAGCGCCCGCGCGAAACCCGTTCAATTTCGGCTTTGACAATGCGCTCGACCAATCCTGGCAGATTATCGTCGAGCCAGGATTTCAGCATCGGCCGCAGCATTTCCTTGACCAGGTCTTCCAGCGTCCGCGCGTTGTTGCTAAGCACGGTATTGGCAAGGCTGTTGAACGCGGATTCGACCGCGGACACCGTCGAGCGCGACAAGATCTGCGGCGGCGGCGCGGCGCTTTCAAAGGGCGGCGGTTCGTACGCCGGTCGCCGCGGCTGCGCGGCACCAGTTTCGGCGAATTCGAGGTCTTCCTGCGGGTCGATCTTCTGGAACGCAGGCGGCGGACCGGACAACGCCATCTCGTCGGTCAACTCGAACACCTCCGGTTCCGGCTGGGGCGGCCGGGTCTCTTTCTCCGAGGTCGCTTCATCGAGGCCCGACAGCAACGCGTCGATGTCGTCCTGGCCGTTGGGCGTGGCCGCCGCCGATGCCGGCCTGGCAGGAGGCGGCGCCGGTGCAACGGCAGGCTTGGCGGCGGCTTGGGCCGCGGGAATGGCGGACGGAGGAATCCCGTTCATCGTCGTTGGCTTCCCGGCGGGCGCGGCTGCGGCGGGTTTTTCCGCTTTCGCGGCGGCTGGCGGCGCGGCGGCCTTCTCGGCAACCGGCGGTTTTGCTTCGTCGTCGGCAATGATGCGACGGATCGACGCCAGAATCTCCTCCATCGAGGGTTCCTGGACCTTTGCAGGCTGCGTCATCTCGGACTCCACATCATCAACGCCCTCGCAGCGTTTTACACCAAGCAGGACGAGATTGGCGGGCTCCGGATAGGCGAGCCGGAATTTTCATCGCGCCAGCCTGACTTGTCCCCAGATCAAGTACGCGCGACTCCCTGCCCGTGCCCGGAGCACCTGAGCGTCGCGTTCCCCCAGCATACCAGATGCGGCGCGAATCGCCTTGCTGCCTTGAGCAAGGGTACGTCAGGCCAACAATTGATTGCAAGCAACGGCCGGCGCGCGATTCGTCAGAGCGGGCCTTTATCCGAGAGCGTCGAGGCCTTGACCAAACCATCACGCGCGCTTCAGCCATCTGCAGCGCTGACCGTCCTACGCGGGGCGCGCGCGTAGCGACGGTCAGGCCATCATTTGCCATCCGGCGTGCGAACGCCGACCCAGCTGTCGCGCACCTGCTGGTAATGCACGCTCGGGTCATAGGTGGTGGTCGCAAGTTTCAGCACCTGTGGCGACAGCCGTCCTACGGAGTTCAACACCGCATACGATGCCACCACGCGATCATGCTGTGCGGTGACCAGCGCGACCCGCGCGTTGACCAGCGCCTGCTGGGCGTTCAGGACGTCGAGCGTGGTCCGCTGGCCGGCCTTGGCCTCTTCACGCACGCCATTGAGCGCGATCTCGGATGCCGTCACCTGCGCCTGCGCGGAAGCGACCTGCGCCTTGCCCGCCACCAACTGGCCCCAGGCCGTCACCGTGTTGGCGCGGGTCGCGTCGCGAGTCAATTCGAGGTTGAGACGCTGCTGCGCCAGATTTTCCTTCGACTGGCGGATCAGCGAATATTCGGCACCGCCTTGATAGATCGGGACGGAAAGCTGGGCGATGGCCGAGGCTCCGAAGGATCGATAGGTGGTCATGGTCTGCTCGTAGGCCTGCTGAACCGCGGCCTGCACCGTGACCGTCGGGAGCAGCGCGCCTTCGTTGATCTTGACCTGGAGAAAATTGACGTCGATGCCGTACATCGCGGCCGTGACATTCGGATTTTCGATCAGGCTGAGATCGACCGCGGCGGGGAGCGTGCCCGGCAAGAAGCGATCCACGGGCGAACCCGGCGCCAATTGCGAGGGTTCGTTGCCGATGATGCGGCGGAAGTTCGACCGCGTGGTCGTCAGGTTGGCTTCGGCGGTGAGCTGCTGGGTCTGGCCGGCGGCAAGCTGCGCTTGCGCCTGTGCGACGTCGGTGCGGGTCACCTCGCCGACATTGAACCGGTCCTGGGTCTGCTTCAGGGTTTGCTCGAGCACGCGGGTGTTGCTGCGCTGAACCTCGACGATGGCGGCGTCGCGCAGGTAGTCCATGTAGATCGAGGCCGCCGAGAGCAGAACGCTCTGCTCCAGCACGCGCAGACCTTCGCGCGCCCCCGAGACCTGGCTTTCCGCGGCGCGGGTCCGGTTGGCGGTTTGATTGCCGTTGAAAAGGGTCTGCGTGACCGTGAGGCCGGCGGCGCGCGGTGGGTTGGCGCCGTGAATTTCGGTTCTGACAAGCTGGGTCGGCGTGCCGCCCTGGGTCGAATTGATGTCGGTGTACTGATAGCCGAGGCTCGCGGTCAGCGCGACCTTGGGCCGATAGCCGGAAAGCGCCTGTGGTACGTTTTCGTCGGTCGACCTGACCGCCGCGCGCTGCGCGTTGAGTTGGGGGTTGTTCTGATAGGCGCGCACCAGCGCCGCCTCGATCGTGTCGGCAAGCACGGGCGCCGGGCCCATGCACGCCAACAGCAGGACCGCAGCCGCAGCCCCGGTAACGACCTTCACCCCACCCATTCCTGGCATTCCATTCATTTTTCTTGGCCGGCCCCGCAGATGAACCGGTGTCGCCTGAACCTTGAGTCCCCAGCATATTCTGCGCACAAGCCGGACGGAACCACCCAACGGCCTATCCCGGTGGAAACTCTTCACGTGGGGCAATCCGGCCACACTCCTGATTTAGAACGTGATTTCTTCAGGCGCCGAAGGCACCAGGACGGCTAGAAAACGAAGGCCGGGAGCCGCTCAAGCCCCGGCAAGACGGGCGCGACGGCGTCGAAAAGCGGCCGGCTTCCGAAATCGTCGTGGGAATGCGTGACGATGGTCGCCCGTGGCGGCTTTATCATGGCAAAGACGCCGACCAGCCGGCCGCCTTCGCGAAGTTGCCGGTACAGCCGGTCGGGCACGATTTCTGTGGCACCGTTGAGGACAATCACGTCATAGGGCGCGTCGGTCGGATCCCCGTCGGCGGCTGCGGCGGCCCGCACGGTCACGTTGCCGGGCCCGACCTCGGTGAGGTTATCCCTGGCGTTCGCCGCCAGCGCCGGATCGCTTTCGGTGGCCGTCACCCTTGCGGCTAGCCTTGCCACGATGGAGGCCACATATCCGCTGGCGCACCCCGCCACCAGGACGTTGTCGGTCTCGCCGATCTCGGCCGCCTGCAGCATTTTCGCCATCACCGCGGGCTTGATCAGAAAGCGCTTCACCGCAGCGCCGTCGCTGACGTCGAGATCGAGGTCGAGATAGGCCAGCGCGCGCTGATGGGCGGGAACGAATGCCTCGCGCGGCACGGCCAGCATCGCATCGATAATCCTGATATCGGTGACGTCGCTGGGACGTACCTGACCATCGACCATTTTCTGGCGCGCGGTCGAAAAGCCGGACATTGGCGGACCCCGGAATAGAGCGGACGCTGCCGCGGGCTGAGGCATAGGATTCCCGGCATCTTTGATACAAGGCCCGGCAAAACGCAACACGGGCGGAACCTTCCCGAGCGACGCCACCTCAGGCGCTGGTCCGGCTCTGGATCCGATCTATTCGATGATGACGGCGAGCCGCGCGATCAGTCTGGCAAGTTCATCGAGATGCGCGGAATCATGATCGTCGATCGCCCGCGCCAGCCGGACCATGCATTCGTCATCGCTCAGCGCGGGGATGTCGCTGGGTACGATCGATGGGGCTGCCTGCATCAAATCGGTCTGAAGTTCGTGCATCTCGTCACTCCCAGCGAATCCGGCAGGCGCGAGCGTGGTCGGCGAATAGGCCGATTTGGCGGTCATTTCACGGCGCCGGCCGACGGCCGCTGCGGCGGCGGCGCGGTCCCATTTCGGCCTTTGCAAGGCCCGGAGGCTTTGTTATACGCTGCCAACTGCGAACGCCTGTTTGGCCTGTTCCTCGGTAGCTCAGCGGTAGAGCATTCGACTGTTAATCGAATGGTCGCTGGTTCGAATCCAGCCCGGGGAGCCAAAGCCACTAATTCTCGCCTGTCCGTCACCCGCGCGCCTTCCCGGCGCACCAGCAACCGGAAGCCGTCATGTTTGATTTCGTGAACCCAAAGTGGTCCGCGTCGGCATCGTGGGCGCGCCGCAATTCGTCTCAGTCGTGGACACCGTCTCCCGCTTCGCGTCGAACATGCGGGCTAGACGACTGTTACGCCCTAAAGAGCCGCCCTTTTGGGTCGGCTTTTTTATTTCAAGAATCGCCACCGAGTCGCCACGCGGGATTGCGACGGAGGCTTTTGGTCGGGAGGAATGGGCGTCGCGTAGACTTTGAACAAGTCAGAGTATCCGAGTTCGAATCGCTTTCGTTCCTCCATTTTGATGTCAAAGGATTTCCGGTAGATTGCCAGAGCCTCTTCCATCAAGTTATTTGGCTCATCGTGAAGTCGTGTGGGTAATTATCAACCAATTTCGATCAACTGTCTGCTGTTGCGGTTGACGCTGTGGGCATGCGGGCAACGCGTTTGCGTTGTCCATAGCGATGCTGCGCGCTCGCGCT
>JBDTKD010000301.1:0-3158 GCA_039935515.1 Bradyrhizobium sp. | reverse complement strand
GCAGGGCCTTCGCTTCCTCGTTGAGCAGTTCGGCAAACGCGAATGCCATTTTGACGCGGTCGCCATAATAGCTGTCAGAAATGGTGTCGATGATGGTCATCGGGCCGGGCAGGGTGAATTTCAGTTGGCGCGTGGTGTGGGTGCGGGCGACGCGGGCCTCGTCGGCATGGACCCGGCCCCTGAGCCGCAACGGCGCCACCACCTGCGGTACCATCGCCTTGTAGCGGTCGTTGCGGATTCCCATTTCGACCTTGTGGGCGAAGTCGATGCCCTCGATGTTCTCCAGAAAACCGTGGACGAAATGCTGGCGAGCCTGCTCGCCCTCGGTGACGATGTCGACGCCGGCATCCTCCTGCAGCTTCACCGCCAGCACCGTGGCGTCGCGCTTGGCACGCGCGAGCTCCGCGCCCTGCGATTTCCAGGGCGCCCACAGCGTGTTGGGTTCGGCGAGCCACTCGGGCTTTGGCAGCGAGCCGGCGATCGTGGTCGGAAACAGCATGGGCGCACCCCCGGTTTTGTCGGTTTGTTGGACGTCTATCTGCCATGTCCCGGGCAGCACGTACATGGCGTTCGGGTGGGGTGGAATGCGTCGAAAGCAGGGGGTAGGATCGCCACCACGTCTCGCAAACTGTCATTCCGGGATGCGCCGCTCGGCGCAGGCCCGGAATCCATAACCACCATTCGGGAGTATGGATTCCGGGCTCGCGCCAAGAGGCGCGCCCCGGAATGACGAGTTGGGTTGATTCACCTGACACAAAACCAGCAACAGGAAAACGCGGCCATGATCGAATTCTTCTTCGACTGCTCCAGTCCCTGGACCTATCTCGCTTTCCACAACATCCAGCCGCTGGCCAAGGAGTTCGGCACCGAGATCGCGTGGCGGCCGATCCTGGTCGGCGGCATCTTCAACACCATCAATCCCAGCGTCTATGCCACGCGCGAGCACCCGGTGCAGGTGAAAGTGGATTACCAGAAGAAGGACATGGCGGACTGGGCGCGCCTGGCGGGATTGGCGATCAAGATGCGCCCCTCGGTATTCCCGGTGAACAGCGTCAAGGCGATGCGCGGCTGCATCTGGCTCGGCAGGGACATGCTGCCGTTCGCGCGAACAATGTTCGAGATCTATTGGGGCGAGGACCAGGACATCTCGCAGGACGCGGTGCTGGTGGAGGCCTGCAGGCGGGTTGGCGTCGATTCGCAGAAATTTCTGGCCGGGATTGGCCAGCAGGCGACCAAGGATCAGCTCAAGGCCAATACCGACGAGGTGATGAAGCGCGGCGGCTTCGGCTCGCCGACCATCTTCATCGACAGGACCGACATGTATTTCGGCAACGACCGCATGCCGCTGATCCGCGAGGCCCTGCTGCGGCGACGGGCGAGCGCGGCCTGATGCCGAACGCCGTGGTTTGTCGCGAGCTCGGGCCGCCCGAAAACCTGCGCCTGGAAACGATCGCCGCGGTTCCGCTTGCGCCGGGCGAGGTGCGCGTCGCCATCCGCGCCGCCGGAATCAATTTCCCGGACATCCTGATGGCCGCCGGCGAATACCAGCTCAAGCCGGAGCTGCCGTTCACGCCGGGCATGGAGGCGGCGGGGGAAGTCACCGAAGTCGATGGGGCGGTGCACGGCGTCGCGCGCGGTGACAAGGTGATTGTCAAGCTGCGGCACGGAGGGTACGCCGATGAAGCGGTGGTCACGCCGTCGCAGCTCACGCGGTTGCCGTCGACCTTCGATTACGCCGAGGGCGCGACGTTTCTGGCCGCGCATGGCACCGCCTATCACGCCCTGATCGATCGCGGCGAGCTTCGGCCCGGCGAGGTGCTGCTGGTGCACGGTGCCGGCGGCGGCGTCGGCCTTGCCGCGGTCGAAATCGGCAAGCTCTTGGGCGCCACCGTGATCGCGGCGGCGTCATCGGATGAGAAACTGGCCGTGGCGCGGGCCAAGGGCGCCGATCATCTCGTGCTGTACAGCTGCGAGCCGTTCCGCGACGCCGTCAAGCGTCTCACCGATGGCCGCGGCGCCGACGTGGTATTCGATCCCGTCGGCGGCGAGATTTTTGAAAACAGCGTGCGCTGCATCGCCTGGGGCGCGCGCCTTCTTGTGGTCGGCTTCACCGGCGGCATCGGGCTCGCCCGCACCAATCTCCTGCTGATCAAGGGCGCCAGCGTGCTCGGTGTCCGCGCCGGCGAGGCGGTGCGAAAGAATCCTGTTCTCGGCGAGATCCGGCAGAAGACGCTTACGGAGTGGGCCGAGGCCGGCAAGGTTCGGCCGAACATCTCGCACCGCCTGCCGCTGGAACACTATGCCCAGGCGATGCGGCTATTGGTCGACCGCAAGGCAATCGGCCGGGTAGTGCTGATGATGCGGTAGAACAAAACACGTCTTCGCTCCTGGCAATGACGGGGGTGCTATTTATACTCCCGCTCGTCCCACCACGGGAAATAGTCGGGCATATCCGTCGACACCTTGTTCTTGAACTGCGCCGGGCGCTTTTCCAGGAACGACACCACGCCTTCCCTGACGTCATCGGAGCGCCCGCGGGCATAAATGCCGCGGCTGTCGACCTTGTGGGCTTCCATCGGGTCGTCGGCGCCGAGCATGCGCCACATCATCTGCCGGATCAGCGCCACCGACACCGGCGCGGTCTTCGCGGCGATTTCACGCGCCAGCGCGCGTGCGGTGGGCAGCAGTTCGTCGGCCGGCACCACCTTGCTGACGAGGCGCCCGGCGAGCGCTTCCTGCGCCGGAAACACCCGCCCGGTGTAGCACCATTCGAGTGCTTGGGAGATGCCGACGATGCGGGGCAGGAACCAGCTCGAGGCGGCCTCCGGCACGATGCCGCGCTGGGAGAACACGAAACCAAACCGGGCGGCCTCCGAGGCGATGCGGATATCCATCGCCAGCTGCATGGTGACGCCGATGCCGACCGCCGGGCCGTTGACTGCCGCGATCACCGGCTTCAGGCATTTGAAGATGCGCAAGGTGACCTTGCCGCCGCCGTCGCGCACATTGGGATCGCTGTAGTCGACCTTGCCATCGGCATGACGCCTCACCGGCCCGCGCCGTGCGTCGCGGTCGAAGGTGTCGGCCCCGGAAGAAAGGTCGGCGCCGGCGCAGAAGCCGCGGCCGGCGCCGGTCACGATGATGGCGCGGACATTGTC
>JBDTKD010000300.1:0-3690 GCA_039935515.1 Bradyrhizobium sp. | reverse complement strand
GCGCGCGCTCAGATCGCGCAGCAGTTCGGTCACCCGGCCGATCTGCTGGCCTTCGGCGCCGAGAACTTCCTTGTCGAGCTCGGCGATCTCGGCTTCGGTGCGCGAGATCGACACAATCGCGTCGGTATAGGTTTCGGCTGCGGATCGGAGCGCCGGATCGTCGATCGGCAGCGCCCGCATGCGCTCGGCGGCCCGTTCGGCCGATGGGGGATCGTGCGCCAGCAGGCCCGCGGCGACCTGGTTCTGGGCCAGGAACAGTTGCCTCGCCACAGCCCGGTCCGGCACTGCGGCGATCGCCGATTCGAACCGTTCGCGCACCGGCGGCAATGCCGCGACCAGTTCGACGCGGCGCGAAATCAATCCGGTGATGTGCTCGATGCCATCGCGGTAGTTCTGCAGCCTGGCGGCGACACCATCGATCATCTGCTGCTGCTCGGGGGCAAGTTCCAGCCGCGTCTTCTTCAGGAGCGCGCTCAACGTCGATGCCGCTTCGCCGACCCGATCGGTGCGCGCATTGGGATCGGTGACGAAATCGCGGGCTGCCAGCCGCAGTTCGTTCATGCGGCGGTCGATCTCCGCGGCGAGGTCGCCGACGTCCTGCAGCCGTTGCAGTTCCGCGAATGTCGCATCGATATGCCGGATGGCAATGACGCTCGCCATGCTGGTCGCGGTGATGGCGGCCAGCACCAGCAGGAAGCTGCCAAAGGTCAACTGGCCGATCGAAAGCGAGATCGACCGCACTTTCTGGACGATGGCGGCAAAGGGCATAGGGGTCTGAACCGGCTCCGTGCAGCCCGCTTTATACGCTGGAATGGGCCGTTGGGGGAACATCCGGCGACCCCGCAGCCTCCGCCCGCCCGGCTGGGCCCGGGGCAAGACACTCCGGCAGCAAGCCTTCGCGCCGGCCGTCGCTGGCCTGGGGCGGCCCTAGCCGAGCACGCCCACTTCAAACACTTCGCCGTCGTAGCCGGCCTCAGGCGGGATGCGCAGCTGGCGGCCGCCATTGAGTTTCGTCATGACCGGCATCACGGTGACGATGGACTTTCCCCTGCTGTCTTCAAGCGCGGTTTCCACGCCTGGCTGCTTGCCGAGTCGGATCAGGTTGCGGGTGGTCGGAAACGGCAGCTTGAACCGCCCGCTTTCGCCGCCGGCCAGCGCCTCGCGCGGCGACACCCAGATCGAGTCGGTGGATTCCTTGCCGTCATGGGCTCCGGCCTGCTCCGGCGGCGCCGCCGCCAGAAAGAACCAGGTGTCGAACCGTTTCGGCATTCCCTCCGGTGTAATCCAGTGCGCGTACGGGACAAGCAGATCAAGTGCCAGCAGCATTCCATGGTCGGCGAGCACGTTGAGAAACGTGGTCTTGCCTTCGCACAGGACCGTGCGATGCACGACTTCGATCTCCCGGGCTCGCCTGGCATCGACCAGCGTTTTCGATCCCTTCGGCCGCGCCAGCAGAATGCCGCTTTCCTCGAAAGTCTCGCGGATCGCGGCGATCCGGAAGCTCAGATCGGCCGCATCGAGCCCTTCCGCGCCCGAATAAAGTTCTGGCCTGGCGATGATCTCGTTGTCGCCCTTGTCGACACTGCCACCGGGAAACACCAGCGCGCCGGAATTAAAATCGATCTCATAGTGGCGCACCATCATGAAGACCTCGATTTCCCTGCTGGCAGTGCTGTCGCGCAGCAGCAGGACGGTCGATGCAGGACGTGGAGCGACGGTCTCGGCCATGAAATTCACAACTCCTCGGACCTCATCTTGAGGAGCGGCCCCTTGGCCGCGTTTCGAAGATGAAAAGTGTATCTGGCTCATGGTTCGAGACGCGCGAATACGCGCTCCTCACCATGAGGATTCAGTCAGCCTGCCGCGCTAGATTGCGGCTGCAAATTGGCGCGACGGTCGATCCGCGCGACCCGCGACAGCAAATAGTCCACTTCAGCTTTGGCCGCCGGCGTGATGCCCGCGGCCGGCCTGCGTTGCGCACTGGAGGCGATCACGCCGCGTTTCTGCAGCACATATTTGCGCACCGCCAACCCCGCGCCGGGCTGCTGCTCGTAGCGGATCAGCGGCAGGTGCGCATCGAACAGATCGTGCGCCGCATCGCGCTTGCCGGCCTTCGACAATTTCACGACGTCGATCAGCAACTCCGGAAACGCGTAACCGGTCATCGCGCCGTCGGCGCCACGCTCCATTTCGAAATCCAGAAACAGCCCGCCATTTCCGGTCAGGATCGACAGCGGTCGCAGCGAGCCGTCTTTCTGAAACGCGCGCAGCGCGGAAATCTTTTCCAGGCCCGGCCAATCCTCGTGCTTGAGCATCACGCAGGACGGGCTCTCCATCACGACCTTGCGGATCACCGCGGGTGTGAACACCACCGACAGGGTCAGGGGATAATCCTGCAGCACCCAGGGAATGTCGTCGCCGACCGCCTCCTGTGCCTGCTTGAGATAGCCGATGATCTGGTCGTCGGTGCGCAGATTTGGCGGCGGCGCGATCATCACCCCGGCGGCGCCGGCGTCCATTGTGGCGCGCGCCAGCGCCCGCATGGTGGCAAATCCGGGCGCGGAGACACCGACGATGATCTGCATGTTCTTGGCGCGTTTGACAAAGCGGATGGCGACCTGCTCCGCCTCGGCGGCGTCGAGCTTCGGCGCCTCGCCGAGAATGCCGAGCACCGTGACGCCATCGCATCCGACCTCGGCGTAGAAGTCGGTCAGCCGGTCGATCGATTTGTCGTCGATGCGGCCGTCGTCGTGGAACGGTGTCGGGGCAATGGCAAAGGTGCCTGCGGCCTTGGCGGTGAGCTTCGTCATGTGTGCCTCGTCAGTTTCCAAACTCTGCTGGGACTCAGAACCGCCGCGCGCCCATCTTGATCTGCTCCTCCGAGAAGAAGATCTCGCGGGCATGGGCGACGACGTCCTGGGCCTTCCAGCCGGTATGCGGCGGCTTCCAGCCTTCCATTTCCATCATCCGCATCTCGCGCACACCGCGCGGGCCGGAGACGCCGAGCACCTTGCCGGTCTGGTCGCCCGACAAGTCGCTGACCATGTATAGCACGGCCGGCGCGATCCCGTCCGGCCCGAGGGCGGCTCCGGGATTTTCGATATAGCGCGGCAAATCGGCGGTCATGCGGGTCAGCGCTCCCGGCGCCAGCGTCCAGATCCGAATATTGTATTTGCGGCCCTCGATGGCGAGCACGTTGGAAAGACCCCAGATGCCGCCCTTGGCGGCGCCGTAATTGGTCTGGCCGAAATTGCCGATCAGGCCCGAGGTCGACGAGGTGTTGACGATGACGCCGCCGCCATTCTCGCGCATCCAGCGGAATACCGGCTGGGTGCAGCAGAACGTGCCCTTGAGATGCACCTTGATGACCTTGTCCCAGGCGTCTTCGCTGGCCTTGGCAAAGGTCTGGTCAAGCAGGATGCCCGCATTGTTGACGAGGATGTCGGCGCGGCCGAAACTCCTGATGGCGTCGTCGAACACCGACTGGCCGCCGGCCATGGTCGAAATGTCCGCGCCGTTGGCGACCGCGCGGCCGCCTTCGGCCTCGATGGCGTCGACCACTTTCTGCGCCATCGACCCATCGCCGCCGCTGCCGTCACGGGGCCCGCCGAGATCGTTGACCACGACAGCCGCGCCCTCGCGCGCGAACAGCCTGGCATAGGCCTCGCCGAGCCCGCCGCCTGCCCCGGT
>JBDTKD010000299.1:0-3367 GCA_039935515.1 Bradyrhizobium sp. | reverse complement strand
ATATCGACGATCTCCTTGATCCGGCCGGGTGAGCGCGTCATCACCACCACCCTGTCGGACAGGAACACCGCCTCCTCGACCGAATGGGTGACGAACAGCACCGTCTTGCGGTCGCGTTCCCAGATGTTGAGCAGATCGTTCTGCAGCCGCGTGCGGGTGTGCGCGTCCAGCGCCCCGAATGGTTCGTCCATCAACAGCACCGAGGGGTGATAGGCGAGCGTCCGCGCCAACGCGACGCGCTGCTTCATGCCGCCGGACAATTCCTTGGGATAGAAGTGCTCGAAGCCCTTGAGGCCGACCATCTCGATCAGCCGGCGGCTTTGCGCTTCGGCCTCCTCGCGCCTGACGCCCTGCTGGCGCGGGCCGTACATCACATTGCCCAGCACGCTCTTCCACGGAAACAGGGCAAATTCCTGAAACACCGGTCCGCGATCGGGTCCGGGACCGGTGATGGCGTTGCCTTTCACCCTGGCAACGCCAGTGGTCGGTTTCACAAAACCACCGACGATATAGAGCAGCGTCGATTTTCCGCAGCCGGACGGGCCGAGAATGGCAACAAAGGCGCCGTCCCCGATGGTCAGGGAGATGTCCGACAAGGCGAGATGGTCGCGGCGCGCGGAGGTCTGGAACACCTGCGAGACACGGTCGATCTCAATCATGGCGATGGCCGGCTTGCGCTCGGGCTCTGCCTGGATGACCGGCCGCGATGGCACCACCTTCATTTCCGCCTTCATTCCCGCCTTGCTTCCCGGCATAGATCCTTCAGGCACTTGGGGTTTCCGCGGCCGACTGCCCAAGCATAGCGGAAATCCCCCGAGGTTGGCGATGTCGATTTCGATACGGCGATCCTATCGGCGATCGAAACGCAAACGCGGCGCCGCCGCGAAATACCTCGATGCCGACGCGCAGCGGGCGATATGCCGATCAGGGCCGTCATAGTTGCGTCCTGACCTGCCAGAGCTCGGGGAACAGCACCACGTCCAGCATCTTTCGCAGATAGGACACGCCGGATGAACCGCCGGTGCCTCGCTTGAATCCGATGATCCGTTCGACCGTCGTCACATGGTTGAAACGCCAGCGGCGGAAATAGTCTTCGAAATCCACTAGCTTTTCGGCGAGCTCGTACAATTCCCAGAACCGGACCGGGTTCTGATAGACCGCCAACCATGCGTTCACAACACTATCGTGCGCGACGTGCGAGACGCTGACATCGCGTTCGATGACGGCCTGGTCGATGCCAAGGCCGCGTCGATGCAGAAGCCGGAGGGTGAGGTCGTAGATACTTGGCGCCCGTCGCACCGCCTCGAGGCGCTCCACGACGGTGTTGTCACGAGCCTGAATGTGGATCGTCGCGGCGTTCTTGTTGCCAACCAGGAACTCGATCATGCTGTACTGCCAGGACTGCAAGCCCGAAGATTGCCCCAGCAATCCGCGAAACTGCGTGTACTCGCTCGGCGTCATGGTGCGAAGCACATCCCAGGCCGAATTGAGCTGCTCGAGGATGCGCGACACCCGCGACAAGGTCTTGAAGGCCGGCTGCAGTTCGTCCGCGGCGATCAGCCGACAGCTGGCGTTCAGCTCGTGAATCGCAAGCTTCATCCAGAGCTCCGACGTCTGGTGCTGGATGATGAACAGCATCTCGTCATGGGCGCTGGAAAGCGGCTGCTGCGCCTGCAGTATCCTGTCGAGCTGGAGATAGCCGGAATAGGAAATCTCTTTGGGTTGATCCATCGCGCCTGCATCCTCACCCGCGGATCTGCTGCGGCAATCCCCGGCACGCACCCGCGTCCAGGCCAGGGCCGAGGCGATGACGCGCCTTCCGTCCGGAATGCCGGCGGAAGATGTTTTAAACCTAAAATGATAGGGTTTTGCTGTCAATCCGGATTTCCGTTACGTTTGCCTTCCGAACGTTCCCGCCAGTGGCGCGAAAGGTTTCCATGATCTCGCCAACTCCCCTGATCTCGCGCGAGGCCTGCGTCGCGCACGATAGCGTCGATTCGCTTCGCGGCTTTCGCGACCGCTTTGTGCTTCCCGACGGCCTGATCTATCTCGATGGAAATTCGCTCGGACCGATGCCGCGCGACGCGGCGGGCGTTCTGCGTCATACGATCGAACAGCAATGGAGCCGGGATCTCATCCGGAGCTGGAATGACGCGGGATGGTTCGACATGCCGGTCCGGCTCGGCGATCGCGTTGGAGCCCTGATCGGGGCGGCGGCTGGTCAAACGATCGTATGCGACACCACATCGATCAATCTCTTCAAGGCGATCCATGCCGCCATCGCCTTGCGGCCCGATCGCGACGTGGTCATTGCCGAGGATGAGGCGTTCCCGACCGACCTCTACATCGTCGAGGGCGCCATGAAATCCGCCGGTCGTCCGATTAGCCGCCGGCTGATCGGAACCGACGGTCCGTCCATCGAGGCACTGCTCGACCGAAGGGTCGCGGTCGCCGTGCTGTCGCAGGTCAATTATCGTACCGGCGCACTGCTCGACATCGCTGCCATCACCCGACAGCTTCACGATGCCGGTGCGCTGGTGGTGTGGGATCTCTGTCATTCGATCGGCGTGGTCGAAATCGCATTCGATCGGGATGCGGTGGATTTCGCGGTCGGATGCACCTATAAATATCTGAACGGCGGTCCCGGATCGCCCGCCTTCATCGCGGTCGCGACAGCCCATCAGGCCGCCGCACAGCATCCATTGTCGGGCTGGTGGGGTCATGCGGCTCCGTTTGCCTTCGACCGTGACTTTCGGCCCGATACCGGCATTAGACGGTTTCTCTGCGGTACCCAGCCGATCATTTCCCTGCGTGGCGTGGAGGCAGCGCTCGACGCCATGGCGGGCGTCGAGGTGGCAGCCTTGAGACAGAAGAGCCTCGCGCTCACCGAACTCTTCATGGCGCGCGTGGCCGCACTCTTGCCGGGCCTCGATATCGTGACACCGCGCCACGCATCGCGGCGCGGCAGCCAGGTCGGCATATCGTTCGACCAGGGTTATGCGGTGATCCAGGCGATGATCGAGCGCGGGGTCATCGGCGATTTCCGCGCCCCCGACCTCATGCGCTTCGGCTTCGCACCGCTTTACGTCCGTTTCCAGGATGTCTGGGATGCCGCCGAAATCCTCGCCCAATGCATCAACGCCGAAGTCTGGCGCGACCCCCGCTTCAATCGGCGCCTTGACGTCACCTGAGACAGTCATCGTAGCCCGGATGGAGCGCAGCGCAATCCGGGATTCGCGATGCGGATGGGGGCGCGCCGGTTTGCCCTGCCCACCCCGTCATTGCGAGCGAAGCGAAGCAATCCACATCGCAGCGAGTGGAGGCGTGGATTGCTCACATGGGGAAGGTGTGTGTCAAGATGAGCAGT
>JBDTKD010000298.1:0-10592 GCA_039935515.1 Bradyrhizobium sp. | reverse complement strand
AAATCCGCTATCGGCCATTGTCGGTCGTGAGTTCGAACAATTTGACCGGGAAGTGACGGTCAATCATCTGCAGCAGTTCGACCGGCGGACTGGCGCGTTCAGGACGCCGCCAGGACAGCTCGAAGACGTAGTCGGTGTTTTCCGAATCAGGGCTCCGTCTCTGCTCCTGAAAGCGAGCCCGGTATTTCATCGGCTCGACCAACCTCGGAACCTCCTCCAGCACGTTCCATTGCGCCACGCAACGGACGACCAGCCTGGCCCGATGCTCGCGGGGGATCATGACATCGACCCACTTCAGCGCCCAAAGGGTAAGGACCGCCAGCACGGTGGCCGCCGTGCCGAGGATCAACTGGCCGCCGCCCAGGCACAGTCCGATCACGGTCATCAGCCACAAGGTGGCGGCCGTGGTCACGCCGGTCACCAGATCGCCCTTCTTGAGGATGGTCCCGCCACCGATGAAGCCGACGCCGGTCAGGATACCCAGGGGAAGGCGCATCAGGTCCATGACGGCAAACGATCCCGGTGTCTTGCCGCTCACCGGCAACAGAATATTGGCCTGAATCATCGCGACCGAGGCTGCCAGGCCGACAAGAATGGTGGTCCTGAAACCCGCGGCGTGACCTCGCGCGCCGCGGTTGAAGCCGATGATGGCACCGGCCAGCATCGTCAGCGCAAGGCGGATCGCGATGTCAGGCCAGGAAGGCTCGAGGGGCATGCTCATGACGTCGCCTTTTGAAATTGGGGGCTCAATTGCCGTCGACGTCCCGGCCATAGCCGGTAAACCGCCGCAGAAGCCGCTCCGTGGCGCCCCCGATCGCAAGTCCCGCGACCACGTCGCTAGTCCAATGTGCCAGCAGCAATATCCGCGTTGCGACCAGACTGGCGCCCACGAGCCAAACAATGTTCCGTTGTCGCGGTGGCAGCCGGGACGCGGCGGATGCTAGCGCGCCGACGTGAACGGCATGGCCGGAAGGAAAGGCGTCATATTGCCTTCCTGAGACCGGCACGCCACGCCGGTGACCCCGCACGGTCAATCGGTCTGGGCGTTGCTGATCGAAGATTGCCTTGAACAGATGCGGCAGCGCTGACGCAACCAGCGTCGTCAACAGAACATGGTCAGCGGTGCGTCGTTTGGGACGGCTTTGATTGCGCGTGTAGAGCCACCATGCTGCTGTCAGCGCGCACAGCACGTGTTCGTCGGCGCCCCAGGTCAGAACTCCCGCAACCTTTTCCGTCGGAGGATTGGTATGCGACGCAATGGAATTTGCAATTGCAACGTCGGCGGCAGTCGGACGGACGGTAAGCAAAGCCATTTCAGGCCCTCGATGCAGAAAACAAACGTCACACACCAGCGCAAGTTCCCGGGATGGAACGACTGGATCGCGCTTCATGTCTGGAAAATCGGCCTGCTGTGGGCACTGATACCTCTCCAGCCAAGCCTGCCCGGCGGTGCGTTGCCTGGACGCTGCTGTTGAGGCGAAATCAGCCATCGCGGGAGTCTCCGAAGCTGTGAAGGACACGGCTCATCGTGTTGGCAACGCGATAGAGGCTGGTCCAAAGCCTGGCGTGCCGCTGAGCATCTTGAGCAACGTAGTCCGAGAAGCGCCCCTTGGTTCACTCCTCAATAGCGTTTCTATTGGGCCGTGGCCCACTGACGGCAGGTAGGCATTGAATGCTGTGGGACCCACCGGACTCAATCTCAACGAACGATTCAAATGCTCGATTGCTTGTTCGTGTCGGCCAAGAAGTTTGAATGTCGACTATCTGCATATCCACTTTGCCGCAGCCGGCTGCTACGCGGCGAAAGTGCTGCGGGCCTAGCTTGTTTGCCGAATGGTCGCGTTCCAACCCCGCTGGGACTAAGTTCGCAAACGTTGCTGGTCTCGTAACGTGCCGGCGACATCTGCAGAGAGGCGCGCTTGGCGGTCGGACCGGCAGCACTTCCGGCCGCAATTTCATTTCCTTGGCCGCCCCCGCACGACAAGGTTGCCATCGTCTATTGAAATGCTGCTGCCGGTGGTGTCGAAGCAGACCGCGCCTCCCATTTGAGAATTGATCATGCGGACCGGTGCGCCATACTTGTAGCCAATGCCAGTGCACAGCTTCAGCGCGATGGTGTTGCAATTGCCGCCGCACGATACTCCGGAATAGGTCGGCGTCGGAGCCGAGACGAAGCTTTCCAGATTAATATAGACCGCTGACTTGATCGTCTGGCTTCGAGCCAGGGTCGGACTGCAAAGCCCGATGGCGACGGCGATCAAAAGCGATGGAATACGCAAATCGGCTTCCTCCCCGTAGCAGCGTGAGCCAAACCCGGGTCCCTTGTTACAGGCACGAATCGAGAATCAAACAGGATCGAGCGCCGGGCAAGATTGAATCGCGTAGTACTAGCGATCTGCATGTACCATCGACCGCTGCGACCAGCCTGCATCCGGCGCCACGCCGCGCCGTGATTTCTGTCAGAGGAACCCGCAAGCGGATCCGACGAGGCTACGTGATATCAAACCGTATCACGCGAATTTTCAGCGAGGTACGTTGTCCCCCCGGCTATGCTGCCATGGTGCTTGTTGAACCCTCCGGCGACTGAAGCCCATCACTTGCCGCGTTGTCCGCTGGATTGGGGGCATTATGAAACGACCGCCTGGATCGCGTCGGCGCGACCGCGCCAGCTCAGCGCCTGGAACAGCGCGGGTGGTTCATTCAGAACAACGATTGCATGCCGCTCTTGCGACCCTCGAGCAGTGCCGGGCGGTCCTGATCGCCAGCGCCAGCGGGGAGACGGCGCAATTGGTGTCGATGGCAATTCTCCAGCTTCGGATGAAGCTCAATCGAATTACCGAGGCGGAATGGAAGGCTTTCTGCGATGCGGTAGCACCGGATCGCTGGCCGGAGCAGGATTCGCAGGGGCCGATACCGCCCCAAGGCCGACGTCGACGGTCATCGGCCCTGCATTCGTGACGCCGGCAAGTCCCCCCGAGCGACGTTGCCGCCTTCACCAGTATTTGGGCTCTGACTCCGATGGCAGCAGCGTCAGCGTCGAGCCTGGTAGTTTTTCGGTTGGAAAGGACGCCGGCGTCTGGTTCTGATCGTAATCGCCGCACAAGGTCTGCAGGAGGGCATCGACAAGCCGCGCGATCTCGCGATGTTTGTGCGCGGCTTCCTCCTGCCATCGCCCGGTCTGGGACAAATGCTGTGCAATCAGGATGGCTGCAATGCTGCGGGCGTATTGACCTCTTCGTTCGTCCAGGGCACAGGCTTCGGAGCTCCCGGCAGGCACCTGGTGAACCCCCTTATTTCCCTGGATCAGTTCCTCGAGGATCTTGCGCAGCACGTAAGAGGGTGATTGCCTGCTGCCTGCGCAGTACCGCATCAGCGCGGCGTGAGTCTCTTTGTCGACGCGAACTTTGAGAATCTCGGTCTTCTTCATTGGAACAGTCCTTCATCAGCTCGGCTGTTTCAATTATGGCGTGATCAAATCAACGTCCTCTTCAATGCGCGACGGTAGCGGCAGGATTCGTTGAATATATTCTTCGTCAATCGTTCGATCGCTGCAGCTCCCGCTGATCTTGAAGCTGACCGTTCGAACAAAAGCCATTTCTTCGGCTGAAATGTGACGTTCCGCTGCGCGGATGATCGACAGCCGATCATGTGACAAAAGGGTCACGGCCGTCTGTTGTGTAGAAATATTTTACAACTTGGGCGAGAGTTTGGCGATTACCCGGTTTCGGAGCCCGGCTGTTGGTCCGCGGCCGCATCCTGCTCGAGCCAGAACGTATCGGAACCGGACAGGAAGGATTGCCACCAGTCGGCGGCGTCGCCGGCGTCGTGCGATAGGTGCCACAGTGTGAAGATGTAGGGGTATCCTGGTCCGTCGCGAGCAGTTTCCCCGACCAGGATGTGATGGAGTTAAAGGTCGGCTGCCAGTTCACGGCAAAGCCGATGGTGTCACCGGCGACCATGCCGGTAAGGTCGCCGCAGACGGGGTCTTGTTCGGCGCTGACTTTGCTCCAGTACGTCCCGGTGATCAGGCCATCGTCGACGCTGTCGATCTGCATCCGGGAGCCGAGTTCATTGATCCATGTCCCAACCAGGTTCGGCTCGCGCTCAATTTGCTTGGATAGCAGTTTCAGATCTCGTTTCGATCGAAGCATCCAGCATCCCCGCCGCAGATTCCGCCACTGGCTGCCCCTATACAACAGTGCCGCAGCGGAATCCTCCGGCTTCACGCACGTACTACGCGATCTTGGATTGGGCCACACTAGCGTAATTTCCAGCTCAATGGCTTCATCCTTCGAGACGCATCGCTTCGCGATGCTCCCGAAGGATGAGGTCTCAGATCATACCCTCATGGTGAGGAGCGCGTCTTCGCGCGTCTCGAACCATGAGGCCTCGGGAGAAGCAACAATGATTCGAGTGAACCGAAAAACGCTTTGGATTAGCCCGACGGGCTTGTCTGTCTGACGCGGCTGACGGCCCCGCGCAGATCGGCCCATGGCGGCTTGTCCGGGGCGAATTGCTGCCGGAGATAGGACACGAGCTCGGCGAGTTGATCGTCCGTCAAACTGTCCTTGAAGGCCGGCATATAGCCGAGCTCGCGCGAGGCTGGCGATGCGATGCCATGCAGGATCACCTGAACGAGATTGTCGGGCACCGCGCCATGCAAATTGCTGTTCAGCGCGAGCGATGGCCGGCTGCCGAACAGCGCGGCGCCGCCGACCGCGTGGCAAACCGCGCAGGCCCCTTCATAGAGCCGCGCGCCCTTGCTGGACGCGGAGGCGACCCGGGGACCGGTCGAGGTTTCGAATTTGGCCGCCAGCGCGTCCTGCGCCGGCTTGTCGATGGCGTCCTGCTGGAACGAGCCGAGGTAAACCGCCATGGCGCGAATGTCTTCATCGGGCAGCGCCGCAAGTTCTTTCACTACTGGCGCCATCGGCCCCGCCGCAACGCCGTGGAAGCGGGATTCGCCGGTGCGCAAATAGGCGTACAGTTCGTCCTCGCTCCAGGGAATCGGCGCGTGTGACAGCGAGGTCAGCGGCGGTGCTTCCCAGCCCTCCGCGAAACCGCCGGCCAGATACGCCTCGGCCCGTTCCGCGCCGAGCGCGTTTCGTGGCGAATGGCAGGCGCCACAATGGCCGAGGCCCTCGACCAGATAGGCGCCGCGATTCCACGTGGTCGATTGCGCTGCATTGGCTTCGAACAGACCGGGACGATGGAACAGCGCGTTCCATCCCGCCAGCAGCGGACGCCAATTGAACGGAAAGGCAACGCTGGTGCGGCGATTGCCGGCATGCACCGGCGCCTGTGCCATCAGATACGCGTAGAGTGCCTGCAGGTCGGCGTCGGTCGTCCTGGCAAAATGCGGATAGGGAAAGGCCGGATAGAGATGCCTCCCGTCACGATGGATGCCCTCGCGCATGGCGCGTTCGAAGGCGGGATACGACCAGGCGCCGATGCCGGTCTCGGGATCGGGCGTGATGTTGGTGCTGTAGATCGTGCCGAACGGCGTCGCGAGGGCACGTCCGCCGGCATTGAGGATGCCGCCCTGGGTATTGGTGTGGCAGACCGCGCAGTCGCCGAGCGCGGCAAGTTGCTGGCCGCGGGCGATGGTCGCGGCCGAATAGACCGACGCATCCGGCCGCGCGATCGGCGCGATCGACCGCCACGGCAACACCGCCGCCGCGATGCCGACCACCGCGGTACACAGGGCCGCGACCGTTGCCAGCGCACCACGCCGTCTGACGAACGGATCTTGCCACCGGCCGGAATCCGTTGGCGGCGGGGTTGACGCCAGCGGCCGTGTGGCCGGCATGGCGCGCGTTTCGCCCTGCAGTCCCGCCAGAATCCGCTCGCGCGTGAACGGCGGTTCGCGGAACCGGACGCCGGTGGCATCGAAGATGGCGTTGGCGATCGCCGCCGCACTTGGGACCGAGGCGGATTCGCCGACGCCGAGCGGCGGCTGATCCTGCCGCGGCAGCATCAACACGTCGATCTTTGGAATGTCCGGGAATTTCATGATCGGGTAGGCGCCCCACTCGCGGCTCGTCACGGTGCTGCGATCGAACGAAACCTGCTCCATCAGCGCGCGGCTGGTCGACTGGATGACGTTGCCATGGATCTGGTGGCGGACGCCGTCCGGGTTGATTATCAGGCCGGAGTCCTGGCCGGCGACCACGCGGGTGACGCTGACATCGCCGGTCGCCTTGTTGACGGCCACGTCGGCGATCCAGGCCGACCATGCCGCGCCATAGCCCGGAAATTTGCTGTGAACATAGAGCGCATAGGCGAAGCCGCGTCCGCGCACGATGTCGTTCTCGGCAACCGGCGGTTTCCAGACCGGCCGGGGCGTCCAGCCGGCGCGTTCCGCCACGGCGTGGACGAGGTCGACCGCGCGCGGATCCCGGAGATAGCGCAGGCGGTATTCGATCGGATCGACGTCGGCTTCGGTGGCGAGTTCGTCGATATAGGATTCGTGGGCGAAGGTGTTCGGCAGCGCCGAGACGCCGCGCAGCCAGGATGCGCGCGCGATCGGCGGCATGTCATGCGCGACCACACGCATATGGTCGTAATCATAGGGCGGGATCGCGGTGCGGTCGCCCATCTCGAACACCGCCGGCGTCGGCGCCATCCTGCCGGTGAGCAGCAGCGCCAGGGTTGGCGCCCCGTTGGACGGGTAGCGGGTGGCAAAATCATAGCCGGCGACGCTGCCGTCGGCGCGCAATCCGCCCTTGATGTCCATCAATTGCGCCGCGCCCTTCGGCTCCCAGGCATGCTCCTGTTCGCGGGTCAGTTGCACGCGGACGGATCGTCCGACCGCACGCGACAGCAGCACCGCGTCCGCCGAAACGTCGTCGGCGCAATTGCGGCCGTAGCAGCCGGCCGCCTCCATCCGGATCACCTCGATTTCGGCATCCGGCCGTTGCAGCAGCAGCGCGAGGTCGGCGCGCAGCAAATGCGGATTTTGCGTGCCGGACCACACCCGGACGCTTTCCTCCTGGTAATCCGCAACGGCACAGGATGGCCCGATCGAGCCATGCATCTGGTACGGCCAGACATAGGTCCGCGGCATCGGCTTGGCAGCGGCGGCGAGGGCGGTGTCGACGTCGCCCTTTTCGAGCAGGGTTCGGGGCTGCGATGGATTGGCGCGGAGCGCGGTCTCGATGTCGTTGAGGTCGGGCAGCGTCGGCGTCGGTTTCCAGGCGATCTTGAGCTGGGCTGCCGCCTTGACCGCATTTTCCTCGCGCTCGGCGATAACGCCGACGAAATCGCCAATCCTGACCACGGCAACCAGTCCCGGAATATCGCGGACCGAGCTCTGATCGACCGCGATCAGGCTGGTGCCGACAAAGGCGCCGGCATCGACGCCGGCATAGGGCGGGCGCACCACGCGGCCGTGCAGCATGCCGGGCACCCGCATGTCATGCACATAGACAAGTTCACCGGTCGCCTTGGCCGGAAGATCGATGCGTGGCTGCGATTGCCCGACAATGGTGTAGGCATCCACCGGCTTGACCGGCACATCTTCCGCGAGTTCGAGTCGGATGGTTTCATCGGCGATCAATTCGCCGTAGCTGATGCTGCGATTGTCGTGGCCGCGGATCAGGCCGTCTTCGACGGCGAGGTGCCGCACCGGCAACTCCAGCCGCTGTGCGGCGCGCGCCAGCAGGAATTGCCGCGCTTGGGCGGCGGCCTTGCGCAAGGGGACCGCGGTGATCTGAATGGTCTCGCTGGCGATGGTTGGACCCTGATCGGGAACGCGCGAGGTATCGCCCAGCACCACGACGACGCGCGCAAAGGACACCTCGAGCTCTTCAGCGACGATCTGCCCAAGCGCGGTCCGAATCCCGGTTCCCAGATCGACATGGCCATTGAAGGCGGTGACCGAACCGTCGGCCGTGATCTGTATGAATGTTTCGAAACCTGATGCGGCGTCCGACGCCGCGGGGCGGACGACCGACAGCACGCCGGGCCGGGGTTCATGACCGATCGGAATACCCGGCACGGCCATCAATCCTGCGCCTCCGCGGTTTGGCCGGCGGCCCGCTTCATGGCGCGCATGATTTCAACATGGGCGCCGCAGCGGCACAGATGATGGCGCAGCGCTTCCAGCATGTCGGTCTCGGAAGGCTTCGACTTGTGCATCAGCAGCGCTTTGGTCGCCATGATCATGCCGTTGAGGCAGTAGCCGCATTGCGCGGCCTGTTCGGTGATGAAGGCGTCCTGCACCGGGTCGGGACGGTCGCGGGTGCCGAGCCCTTCGAGCGTCAGAATGTCGCGCCCGACGCAGCCGCTGACCGGGATCACGCAGGCACGTGCGGCCATGCCGTCAATGATCACGGCGCAGGCGCCGCATTCGCCGAGCCCGCAGCCGAATTTCGGCCCGTTCAATTCAAGATCGTTGCGCAGCACATAGAGCAACGCGGTATCCGGTGCAGCGGCGACGTCATGAACCCTACCGTTGACGGTCAGGCGGATCGTGGTCTGCGTCATGCTCCAGCCCTGTGGTGCGCTGCAAACTTCGCGCGCGGCCCGCCGGAAAGATACCGTTTGCATACAAACGCGCAAGCACGCCATGCCCGGCCGGTGCTGTGGCGAGGCCATTGTCGCCATCGCTGCACGGGTTATGGACAGAGCCGGCCGGCAAAGGCGGCACCGGGTGGTTTCAGCCGCGAAGCCGCTTGACAGCTTTCCGGCCAGCGCGCAAAATCATTCGTATACGAACAAAATCGCCGGTTGCGGTCCCCCAGGGAAATTTCCTTGCAACCCAACTTGTGGCAGCTTCGCCACTTGGCGTTCCGCACCTCGCCGGCTCGTGAGTTCGTTAATGTTGACTGACACGACTTCAGTTGCGGCCGCAGGCAACGCCGACAAGATCCGGTGCGATGCCTGTCCCGTGATGTGCTACATCAAGCCGGGCGCAGCGGGCGCCTGCGATCGTTATGCCAATCATGATGGCGAGCTGGTACGCGTCGATCCGCATATCGTGCTGGAGCGAACGGTGTCGCATGGCGGACGGCTGGTGCCGTTCCAGGCCGGTGGCGACTGGGACGGCAAGATCGTCCACGAGCCGAGTGTCTTCGTCACCGCGATCGGGGCTGGAACCACCTATCCCGACTACAAGCCCGCGCCGTTCATCGTTTCCTCCGAGGTCGACGGCGTCGATATGGTCACGGTGGTGACCGAGGGCATCTTCAGCTATTGCGGGGTCAAGGTGAAGATCGACACCGACCGTCATCTCGGCCCGGAAACGGCGACGGTTCGCATGCAGGGCGAGGCGGTCGGCCACGTCACGACAGGCGAATATGGATCGCAGATGCTGTCGCTGGGCGGCGTTCACCATCTCACCGGCGGTTCCAAGAAGGAAGGCCGCGTCACCTGCGACGCGCTGATGGATCTCAGCAACTGCAAGCCGGTCGAACTGACGATCGACGGCGGCGCCACCGTGGTGGTGCAGGCCGGTCGTCCCCCCATTGTCAACGGCGTCGCCGAGGAACGCATGCGGGTCGGCTGCGGCTCGGCGACCATCGGCATGTTCGCCAAGCAATGGCATGGCAAGGTCGACGAAGTGGTAGTGGTGGACGATCACATCACCGGCGTGCTTTCCGAGCACCAGGCCGGCAAGCTGCTCGACATTGCCGAGAGCGGCATCAAGATGAAGGGGCGGCGCTCGACGCCGGGCCGTTATTTCCAGGTCGCCGAGCCCGGCACCGGCTGGGGCGGCACCAAGATTTCCGATCCGCTCTCGGTGCTAGGCCCGTTCGACCCGAAGACGGCGCGTCCCGGCATGACCATGCTGATGGTCAGCACCACCGGGGAACACGCGGCCTATTATCAACTCGACGCGGCGCTGCAGCCGGTCGAGAAGCAGATGCCGGCGGATCTCAGACTGTCGGTCGAGCGAATCCAGGAGAACTGCGAACCGGCGCTATGCACCGTGCTGTTCATGGGCGGGGCGGGCGGATCGTTGCGCGCCGGCGTCACCGACAATCCGGTGCGCCTGACCCGCTCGGTGAAAGAAGCCCTGACGCGCGTCACCAGCGGCGGGGCGCCGGTCTATGTCTGGCCGGGGGGCGGCATCACCTTCATGGTCGATGTCACGCGATTGCCGGCGGGCGCCTTCGGCTATGTTCCGACGCCGGCGCTGGTGGCCCCGATCGAATTCACGATGCGGCTGTCGGACTATGCCGCGCTCGGCGGCCATATGGATTACGTCCGTCCGCTGGCGTCGCTGAAGGACAGCACCGAAATCCGTCAAATTCCCGCGACGTCCGACCCGCGACGGCGCCCGTGACGAGGACCCCACAGATCGGGTTACTGGCGGACGGCAGGCGGCTTCATCTGCAGGACGGTCCGATCGACCTGATCGTGGAAGCGCGCGGCACCGGGACCGGGCCGGTTGCGGCCTATCAGGCTGCGGCGCGGCGATTCACCGGCCTGCTCGATGAACTCTGCGCCGAGTTGCCGCTGCTGCGCGAAGCGGCGGATCCCGCGCGCTGTCCGCTGCGGGGGACGGTCGCGCGCCGCATGCATGCCGCGGTGGCGCCGTTTGCCGCCGAATATTTCATCACGCCGATGGCGGCGGTCGCCGGCGCCGT